>JAZRAU010000082.1:0-48002 GCA_045634705.1 Eubacteriales bacterium
CGGCTGCGGCACGCGCCATTTCCTCGGCGCGGCGGCGCTCCTCCTCCTTGCGGAGAGCGTCCTGCTCATCGCTGGCACGCTTTTTGTCGTCAGCGATCGCGGCGATCTCCTCAAAGGTAGCTTCCCGCTCCATGGCGGCAAGGAACTGGTCCCCGTCCATGGTCTCATGCTTGAGAAGGAACTCGGCCACAAAGCGGAGCTTATCGGCGTGTGCTTCCAGAAGCGACATGCACTTCTTATAGGCACCGTCGATCGTCGCGCGGATCTCATCGTCGATTTCGGCGGCGGTCTTTTCGGAGTAATTCTTCCCCGAGGAGAAATCACGGCCGAGGAAGACCTCATCGCTCGAATGCTCGGAGCCGTAAAGCACGGTACCAAGCTTTTCGCTCATACCATATCTTGTCACCATATTTCTGGCAACGGCGGTGGCCTTCTGAATGTCGTTCGAGGCACCGGTGGAGATATCGTCAAGCACCAGCTTTTCGGCAACGCGACCGCCGAGAGACACCACGATATCGTCCAGCATCTCGCTGCGTGACATCACCATTCTGTCAACCTCGGGCACGCGGAGCGTGACACCGCCGGCAGAGCCTGAGGGAATGATCGTAATGTGCTTGACGGGGTCCGAATGCTCGCAGAAATAGGAGGCCACGGCATGGCCCGCCTCGTGATAGGCGCAAAGCTTATTATCGTAGTCGGTGCGTACCTTAGCGCGCTTTTTGGGGCCAAGAATGACCTTCATATAAGCATCGTGGACGTCCTCCTGGCGGATCAGCGAGCGCCCCTGACGGGCGGCCAGCAGCGCGGCCTCATTCAGGAGGTTGGCAAGATCGGCGCCTGTGAAGCCCACCGTGGTTCTTGCAATGTGCTTAAAGTCGACACTCGCATCAAAGGGCTTACCCTTGGCGTGCACCTTTAGGATCTCCTCACGGCCCTTGATATCGGGATAATTGACCGTGATCTGACGGACAAAGCGGCCGGGACGCAGAGGCGCCGGGTCAAGGATACCGGGGCGGTTGGTGGCCGCAATGACGATGATCCCCTCGTGCTTATCAAACCCCTCCATTTCCACAAGGAGCTGGTTGAGCGTTTGCTCACGCTCATCGTGTCCGCCACCAAGGCCCGCACCGCGGTGACGGCCAACGGCATCGATCTCATCGATAAAGACGATGCTGGCAGGGCTTTTCCGTGCTGTTTCAAAAAGGTCACGGACACGGGAGGCACCGACACCAACGTACATTTCCACAAAGTCGGAGCCGGAGATCGAATAGGAGGGGACTCCGGCCTCCCCCGCAACGGCGCGGGCAAGAAGCGTTTTACCTGTACCGGGAGGGCCTACAAGAAGCACACCGTGGGGGATCTTGGCACCGAGGTGAGTGTATTTGCGAGGATCACGCAAAAACTCCACAACCTCGGAAAGCTCCTCCTTTTCCTCATCGGCACCCGCCACATCGGAGAACTTGACAACGTTCCCGGGGGTGCCTACCTTGGCACGGGCACGGGCAAAGGAATTCATCTTTCCACCGTGGCCCGATGTCTGGCGCACCATATAGATGAAGAAGCCAATCATAAGGAGCATCAGAATGATATACGGCAGATATTCAAGGATCCACGGCGTATCCACCGGCTCCTCAAAGTTGTACTCCTCAAGATTTTCAAGGCTTCCGCCGACGACGATCTCGTTGATGTATTCCAGCTGGAAGTTGTAGCCGAGGCGGTAGGTGTACTCCTTGCCGTCGGTACCCACGATATACATATACCCGTCGGTATCAATGGTAAAGGACTTAACAGCGTCCGTCTCAAACATAGTCACAACGTCCCGATAGGTGAAGGACTCCTTTTCCGAGATCATATCGGTGACGATCACGGCAACAAAGATAAAGACCAGCACCAGAAGGAGCATCAGGACTACATTTTTTATGTTGATTTTCATGCAGTGTTCCTAAGCCTTTCTGCCTTATTGTGCGTTATTTGAGCCGCCTCCGTAAACCTCGGGACGGAGAATCCCGATATAGGGAAGCGCGCGGTATTGCTCATCATAGTCAAGGCCGTAGCCCACAACAAACTCGTCCTCCACCTCAATACCGACGTAATCGGGAGTGAAGTCGACCTCGCGGCGCAAGGGCTTATCGAGAAGGGTGCAGGTACGGACGCTCTTAGCCCCCTTATGGAGAAGATACTCCACAAGATAGGAGAGGGTCTTTCCGCTGTCTATGATGTCCTCAACAATAATGATATTGCAGGAATCGATATCCTTGCGGGCAAGGTCAAGAATAATGTTGATGTTGCCCGTGGATTTGGTACCTGCACCGTAGGACGACACCTTCATAAAATCGATCTCCACAGGAAGGGTGATCTTCTTCATCAGATCCCCCATAAAGACCACAGAGCCCTTAAGAATGGCCAGAAGAAGCACGCGCCCCTCGGCCTTGGCATAATCACGGTCGATCTGGGCGGCAAGGCGAGTGACAGCACTGTCAAGCTCCTCCTCGCTGATCATAACGGCTTTAATATCTTTATTCATCATTTCCTCCAAAGATAACGATTATTCATGTCAAATTTGAACAGCATCTCTTACAGGGAACAGGGGGACCCACAGGATCCCCGCCCCGTCACAAAGAACGGGGAGAGCGGCACGCAGGGCGGGCGCAAGCTTTCTATCATTATAAAGCTTTTTAAGACGATGGGTGTGTCCACCGTAACGGTAGGCGTCTCCGGGGAGACGGCCGCGCACGTGCAATCCGTCAATGATTATATCAGAAGAAAATGCCGCTGTAATGTCTATTTTGTGAAGATTTGAAAAACAACGGGCCGTAACGATGCCCTCGCGCTCGGTGAGTGTGAGAGTAAAGCCCTCACCAAGATCGGTCTCTCCAAACCCCACCGCCATGGGAGAGCGTGTCGCTTCCCTCCTCGGTAACGTTCGGGAAAAGGCAAAGCGGTCTCCCTCCCTCACCGCATAGAGGCGGTTGGGAACAGCATACGAGAAGTCACCGCCACGGTGAAGAAGGCGCGAAATGGCAATGATGTGCGTATGCTCTATGGCCACCGACGTGGCCCTTTGATCCCGCGCGGCCTCGTAAAGCTTGCGGAGAACGCGCCGCAGGATCGCCTCGGGAAGCTGTGACAGTCTCTCAGCGCTCACGCCCCCCTCTTCCGCAAGCGCGGTCAGCGCGGCCTCGGCCTCGGCTTCGAGAAAAAAAACATCAGGCAGAAGGGACTCACTCATACGGCGAGCCGCCGCCTCGGGGCTTTTGGTGATGCGTTCAAGGCGCGGAAGGAGCTCGTTGCGGATATAATTGCGCGTATAGGCCGTATCGGCGTTGCTGGCATCCACGGCGTAGCCGATCCCCGCCTCGCGGAGCGCCTCACGGATCTCCTTGCCCGTAAGGCACAGAAGGGGGCGCACCAGCCCTTCTCTTACGGGACGGATCCCAAGAAGTGCCGAGGCACCGCCCCCACGCAGGAGGTGATGCAGGACGGTTTCCAAGTGATCGGTGGCGTTGTGAGCCGTGGCGATAACCGAAAGCCCGGCATGGCGGGAAAGGCACTCGGTAAGTGCCGCATAGCGCAGGCGGCGTGCCGCCTCCTCGATCCCCTCACCTGTTTTTTTTGCCTCGGAGGCTACATTGATCCGTACCGATTCAAACGGCACGGAAAGGGCGTCGCATGCCCGACGGCAAAGCGCTTCATCGGCATCGCTCGCATCCCCCCGCAGGCCATGGTTGACATGCAAGGCGGCAAGCGGAAACCCGTGCTTGTGGGAGAAGGCCGAGAGAAGATACAAAAGAAAGAGAGAATCGGCGCCTCCAGAAAGCGCGAGGAGCGTTCCGCGCGAAAGGTGAGGCAAAAGCCCTTCTTCAAGGATAAAGGCCTCCACACGCTCCTCGGCGTTTCGGAAGGACTCCCCCTTTTTGATCGGCGCCGTCATGCGGGAGGAGCGTCTCCCATAGTCTTTTCAATAGAGTAGAAGCGGGTATAGGCCTTATCAAAGTGCATCGGTACCGTGCCCACGCCGCCGTGACGGTTTTTGGCGATGATGACCTCCATTTTACTGGCATCGGTCTCCATGACCTGCCCATCCTTCTCCTCGGTGCCGTAGTAATCGTCACGGTAAAGGAAAAGAATGATGTCGGCATCCTGCTCGATAGCGCCCGAGTCGCGCAGGTCACTGAGCATGGGACGCTTGGAGCCGCGGCCCTTGGATTCGGGGTTACGGGAAAGCTGAGCGCAGCAAACGATCGGCACACCAAGCTCCTTGGCCATAAGCTTCAGGTTTCTCGAAATATCCGAGACCTCCTGCACACGGCTATCGGTGTTTTTGCCGCTTTGCATCAGCTGGAGATAGTCAACGACAACAAGGCCAAGGTTCTTAACACGGCGCAGCTTGGCCTTCATATCGGTAACGGTGATCTGCGTGGTATCGTCAAGAAGGATCTCGCAGGAGGAAAGCTCCGCGGCGGCATCGGCAAGGCGCACCCAATCGTCGGGCGAGAGGTTGCCGCGGCGCAGGGTGGTGCTGTCCACACGCGCTTCGCTGGCCAACATACGGTTGACAAGCTGCTCCGAGGACATTTCCAGGGAAAAGATACACACCGTCTTTTTGGTGGACTTAGCAACGCTGGTGGCAATGTTGACGGCAAAGCTTGTCTTACCCATACCGGGACGCGCGCCAACGATGATAAAATCGCCGTAACCCAACTGGACCAGCACCTGGTCGATGCCCGAATATCCCGTCTGCACACCGCGGACCTCATTCGGGTTCTCGGAGAGCTCAGTGAGATCCTGATACACCGTCTGCGCCACATCACGGATATGGCGAAGCTCCTTGGAGCTGCGTTTTTCCGCGATCTCAAAAATGGTCTGCTCGGCACTGTCGATGATCTGCTCCGCAGTTCCCTGCTCACCGTACGCCGTCTCCTCAATGCTGTCGCACGCTAAGATCAGACGGCGGAGCATGGCCTTGTCCTTCACGGCGCGTGCATAGTCGCGCACGTTAGCCGCCGTGGGCACGCTGAAGGAGAGGGTCTTAATGTATTCGACACCACCCGATTCGGAGTACACACCGTCCTGAACAAGCGTGTTGACAAGCGTCACCGTGTCGATGTTGCGGCTGGCAAGGAACATCGAGCGCATGGTGGCGTAGATCTTTTTATGTTCGTCAAGGCTGAAGTCCTCAGAATCCAGCAGCCCCGCGATCTCCTCAAAGCTATCGGGGCGGATCAGAATGCTTCCGAGGACGGCCTGCTCGGATTCGATCGATACGGGAAGGCGCCTTCCCAATTCTTCGTTCATAAAGCTCTCCGTTATGCGTGAACTACCACAGAAAATTTACCGATGACGTCGCTGTAAAGGCGCACCTCCACAGGAAACACCCCAAAGGAGCGGATCTGCTCGCTCATCGTGATCTTGCGCTTGTCCACCGTGATACCGAAATCACGGGCCAGCACCTCGGCCACGTCCTTAGCCGTAACGGCACCGTAAAGACGGCCGTCAGCCCCTGCGGAAGACTTGATCTTAACCGTCAGAGAAGAAAGCCGCTCGGCAACGGCCGTTGCCGCCTTTTTCTCCTCGGCCACACGGAAGGCCTCGGCCTCCTCCTTGGATTTCAGCTCACTCATGACCTTGGCATCGGCAATGGCGGCCAGCTTTCGCGGCAAAAGGAAGTTGCGGGCGTATCCGTCCGAAACATCGATGATCTGATTTTTCTTTCCCTGACCCTTAACGTCAGCAAGCAGCACTACTTTCATATCATTTCTCCCTTGTATTGATTATCAAAATATTCATCGATAGCGTCGCGGAGCCCCTCGATGACAGACGCAACGGTAGCCCCGGGAACCTGGGCCCCCGCCACATCAAAGTGGCCACCGCCCCGATATTTTTCCAGAATGACCTGCACGTTGACCGTACCGTCCGAGCGCGCAGAAATATACACCGTGTCCTCAATCTTCACGATAGCAAAGGAGGTATTGACCCCCTTAACTCCAAGAAGTCCGTCCGCCGCCTTGGCCGCCGCAATGCGGTAGCTGGCATCGGCCTCCTCACAGTCGCATGCGGCAATGGCCACATGCTTGCGGTAAAGAACAACGTTGCTGTTGAAATGCGCTTCCTTCTCAAGATCCTCGGCCGTGGTCTTGAAGAACTCAAAGGTCTCACCGGGGTTAGCGCCCGCGCCACGCAGGAACTGCGCCACGGCAAAGGTGCGTGTGCCCGTGTTACGCGTAAAACGCTTGGTGTCAAGAAGCACGCCCGAGAGAAGAAGCTCAGCCTCCTCCTGACGAAGGATCCTGGCCCCCGTGTTCTGCTCGATAATCTCGGAAACCAGCTCCGAGGCCGAGGAAGCAGACGGCTCAATGTATTCGAGCTTAACCGAGGAATTGTAGGCCGCCGTCTTGATGTGGTGGTCGATGACGGCAACGGTCTGCGCCTTTTCCATAAGGGCGGGGCACTCCACGTAGCCCGAGTTGTTCACGTCCGCCACGATGAGAAGGGTGCCCGCATCGGCAAGGTCAAGCGCCTCCCCGCCGTCCACAAACATTCCCTTATATTCACTAAGATGCGCGATCCTTTGGAAGCAGGGCGCCAGGTTTTCGTCATCACGGTTGACAACGATATTGACGCGCACCCCCTGATTTAAGACCATACGCGCAAGACCGACCGAGGCCGCAAAGGAATCGTAGTCGCCGTAGCGGTGGCCCATAATGAGAACGTTATCGGCACGGCCGATGAGGGCCAGCAGCTGACGCGCTACCACGCGGGCCTTAATATTGACGCGCTTGTATCCCGTCTTGGTTCGACCACCGAAGAAGGAAACGCCGTAATCGTCACGGAGAACGACCTGGTCGCCTCCTCGCTGAAGGGCAAGGTCAAGGGCGTACTGCGCGGCGCGCTCACGCTCGGCCAGCGACTTCCCTTCCAATCGGGAAACGCCAAGCGAAACGGTGATCGGCATAGCATCGCCAACGCGGATCGCACGGATCTCATCCAGGATATCAAAGCGGTTGCGGAGGCACTCCTCAAGATGAACGTCATCAAGCACCATAAGGTACTTGTTGCGATCGTAAGCGCGGAAGAGCCCGCCGATGCCCTCGATCCACGAGCGCAGGCGCTCCTCCACTCTTGCCGAGGTTTCAGCGTATTCGTTCTGCACGAACTGCAGGATCTCCTCGATGTTATCGATAATGGCATACGCCACAACGGAGCGCTCCTCGGCATAGGCGCGCTCGGCCGAGAGGCGCGCTGTCTCATCGTAAAGGTTTAAGAGCATATACCGATGCTCTCCAACCGTCATGGGAACCCGATGCAACAGGCAACGGCGCGGACCAAAATCCGCATATGCCTCCCCGCCTTCTCCCTTGCTGAGAACGCAAAGGTTGGAAAACGGCGTTCCCGCAGGAACACTGTCACGCCCCGCCATTCGCAAAAAGGCAGGATTTGAAAAGAGGACGCGCCCCGTTTCATCCGAGAGGATGACGGGGTGATGCATGGCCTCCAGCGCTTCTCCCAGCTCGGTATCAAAAATGGTATCCACAATGCGCGGATCCCCCACCCCCTCGGTACGGCGGCGCCAATACACCCAAAGGGCCAATAGCGAAAGATAGACGAGAACGGTCAGCATCACCGCATACAGGTCGCTACCCTCAGGCAGGAGAAAACGCAAAAGCATAAAGAGTGCCAGCATCAGGCAAAACAGAACGATCATGACGCCAACATCAAGCTTTGTGGCGATCTTAAGCTCTCTTTTTCGCAAAGCGGAACCTCCTTGAGTTAATAAAATCATACAGTAAAGTATATTATAACAGAAAAAAGTAAATTTGTAAACAGTCGGGCGAATATTTTTCGTTTTTTTCCGAAACTCGACCCAAAAGGACAAAAAGAACTTGTCAGCCGCACGTTTTTGTAGTAAAATGTATAGAGTGGGAGGTGATACGGCATGAAGGAGCTGACGCTCAATAGCTCCGTCCTCGAACTATCGGGAATCGGAAAAACGCGCGCAGAGGCGCTTTCACGCATCGGAATATCCACTGTGCGGGATCTTGTGCTGCACTTCCCCCGCGCTTACGAGGATCGCGGCAAGGTCAAAACGGTCCTTGAAGCGACCGACGGCGAGACCCACGCCCTTATCCTGACGGTAGCCAACGAACCTTACACCGCAAAGCTTCCCCGCCACATGACCATTACCAAATTCCGCGCCTTTGACGAGACCGGCACCGTGGAGGTCGTGTTTTTTAACCAGCCCTATTGCCGCGACATCTTTTCTGTGGGAGACGAATTCCGCTTCTACGGTAAACTGACCGCCGACAAGAAGATCTACCGCCTTACCAACCCCGCCTTTGAAAGGCTCACCCCCGATTCCCCCCTACCCGATATGGTGCCACGGTATCCTCTGACGGCGGGGATCGGGGAAAAGATCGTGGCGCAGGCCGTAGCAGCGGCGCTCCCCTGTCTCGCGGAGCTTTCCGATTTTCTGCCTGAGAATATCCGCCAAAAATACAACTTCCCAACCCTGTCGACAGCCATAAAAATCCTACATGAGCCCCTCAATCACGAGGATCTTCGCCCCGCATTTCACCGCATGGCGTTTGATGAGTACTTCACCTTTTCCTTAGGCCTTTCACTTTCAAGGCGGCACCGCACGGAGGCCGAGGCCCCCTTTTGCAGCAAGCAGAACATTACTCCGCTTCTTGACCTTTTATCCTACGAGCTCACCTCCTCGCAGAAAGCCGCCGTCCGCGAGATCGCGGCCGATATGGCGCGCCCCTCCCGCGTTCCCATGAGCCGTATCCTTGTGGGAGATGTGGGATGCGGAAAAACCGTCTGCGCGGCCATTGCCGCTTACATTGCCATACGGAATGGGCACCAGGTCTCGCTCATGGCTCCCACCGAAATTTTGGCAAGGCAGCATTACCACGACCTTGCCCCTCTTTTCCGGGCGCTGGGGGCGCGTACCGAGCTGCTTGTCGGTACCACATCCGTCAAGGAAAAGTCACGCATTTACGCTTCTCTCCTCGCTAAGGAAAACGAACGCACCGACCTTTTGATCGGCACTCACGCACTCTTGAATGAAAGGATTGAGTTCGCCGACCTTGGGCTTGCCATTACCGACGAACAGCACCGCTTTGGTGCTATGCAGCGCACGGCGATCCGTGCAAAAAACCCAGAAGCGCATCTTTTGGTCATGAGTGCCACGCCGATCCCGCGCACCTTGGCACTTGTTCTGTACGGCGATCTTGACATTTCCCGCATTACCGAGATGCCTGCGGGGCGCCAGCGCGTGGACACCTTCCTTATCGGAGAAAGCATGCGGGACCGCCTTTACGGTTTTATCGAACGCACGGTGAAGGACAAGGGGCAGGTGTATGTCGTTTGTCCCGCTATCGAGGAGGACGGCGCCATTCCTTTGGCCAAGGTCTTTCTTCCCGACGAGGACAGCGCCTCTCCCCTCAAAAACGCCGTGGAGCATGCCGAGCATCTGGCCGCGCGCTTTCCCGAGCACACCGTGGCCTGTCTTCACGGGAAGATGAAGCCAAAGGAGAAGGACGCGGTTATGCGGCGCTTTGCCGACGGAGAGATCGACATTCTCGTTTCCACCACCGTAATCGAGGTGGGGGTCAATGTACCGAACGCCTCCCTCATGGTAGTGGAAAACGCCGAGCGCTTCGGTCTGTCCCAGCTGCATCAGCTGCGGGGACGCGTGGGCCGCGGCACACGAAAATCCCACTGCATTCTCGTTTCCGAGCCCCGGGGGGATACGGCAAAAAAGCGTCTCTCTGCCCTTTGCACGACCTATGACGGATATGCGATCGCGGAGGAGGATCTGCGCCTGCGAGGCCCCGGCGATTTCTTCGCCGGCGAGAACGATTCGATCCGTCAAAGCGGCGGTCTGCGCTTCTCTCCCTTGGCGGCCACCGCCGATCCCCACATCATTTCCTCCGCCTTTGCCGAAGCGGCGGAGATCCTTGAAAAGGATCCCGACCTTTCCCGCCCCGAGCATCGCCTCCTCTCCGAGGAGATCCACCGTCTTTTCCGCATTGAAGAAAACACCTTTTCCTGAAAGGATACCGCTATGAGCTATCGTCCTCTCGCCGACAGAATTCGTCCCGAAAGCTTTGATGAAATGGTGGGTCAGGAGCATCTCGTTGGTCACAACGGCATTCTCCGCCGCATGCTGGAGGGCGGCCGCATCGGGAACATGATCTTTGCCGGCCCCCCCGGCACAGGCAAGACGACGGCCGCAGGCATCATTGCCAAAGCGACAGACCTTCACCTGTGCCGCCTCAATGCCACCACCGCCTCTCTTGCCGACGTAAAGGCCGTGGTGACAGAGACCTCCAATATGTTTGGCGCCGGCGGAGTTCTTCTCTATCTCGACGAGATCCAATACTTCAATAAAAAGCAGCAGCAGTCGCTTCTTGAGTACATGGAGGACGGAAGGATCACCCTCATTGCCTCCACGACGGAAAACCCGACCATGGCCATTTACCCCGCCATTCTTTCGCGATCCTCGGTTTTTGAATTCCGTCCTGTGGAGGGGGAGGCCTGCGTTCCTCTTTTGCGACGCGCGCTCAACACTCTGAACGAGGAGAACGGCACGCAGAAGTCAGCAGATGACACGCTCCTCGCAAGGATCGCCACCCGCACGGGCGGTGATGTGCGTGGCTCGGTCGGCATTCTGGAAAACGCCTACTACCTCGCCGATGATGTTATGAAGGAGAAGGACTTTTGCGACCTTTTTCCTGCGTATGCGGGCGCGTTTTCCGCCAGCGGCGACGGCCATTACGACCTGATGTCCTGCTTACAGAAATCAATCCGCGGATCAGATCCCGATGCCGCCGTCTTTTATCTGGCCAAGATCCTTGCGGCGGGCGATCTTCTGTCCGCGATCCGCCGCCTTCAGGTCATTGCCAGCGAGGATGTGGGCGCCGCCTACCCTATGGCCGCCGTCATTGTGCGTGCCTGCACCGAGAGCGCCCGTGATCTCGGCCTCCCTGAGGCGGCGATCCCCCTGGCAAACGCCACCGTGCTTTTAGCCACCGCGCCAAAATCCAACAGCGCCTACGCCGCTTATCACGCGGCGCTTGAGGACGTGGAGGCCGGTCGCGGACAGATCGTTCCCGAGCATCTTCACGGCCCCTCCTTCCGCGGCTATCGCTATCCTCACGATTACCCCAATCACTACGTAGAGCAGACCTATCTGCCCGAGGATCTTGTGGGCCGCAAATACTACACCTTCGGTGAGAATAAGACCGAGCAGGCGGCCAAGGCCTACTACGAAATGATCCGCAAAAAGCTCTGACCCAAATAAATTTTCGGGAGAATGTTATGAAGCACCATTTCATTATCAATCCTGCCGCGGGAAAAGGGACCTTTATCAATTCCCTCTCCTCAAAAATCCAAGAGGCCGCAGAAAAGGCGGGCATCGACTACGAAATCTATATGACGAAAGCGCCGGGCGATGCCCAGACCTTTGTGGCTACCACCGTGGCAGGCGACGGCGACCGCCACCGTTTTTATGCTTGCGGCGGCGACGGCACGCTTTGCGAGGTCGTCAACGGGGCGCCCGAGTGCCCGCGTGCCGAATTTGCCGTGGTGCCTATTGGAACGGGCAACGATTTTTGCCGCAATTTCAGCGACCGCGCCGCGTTTCTTGACATGGAACGCCAGATCGGCGGTTCTCCCATGAAGATCGACCTCATCAAATACAACAACCGCTACTGTGTCAATATGCTGAACATCGGCTTTGACTGCCATGTGGTGGAACGTACGGTCAAATTCAAAAGGAGCAAGCTGATCCCCTCCGGTATGGCGTATACGACGGGGGTCGTTGCCACTCTCCTACATAAAATGCACACAAAAATGCACATTGAGCTGGCGGACGGCGAGGTGATCGAGCGCCCCCTGCTCCTTATGTCGATCGCCAATGGGCAATTCTACGGCGGAGGCTATCATTCCAACCCTCGCGCCAATCTCTCGGACGGGCTGTTTGACGTGAACATTATCGAAAAGGTGTCGCGCGCCACCTTCCTCTCTCTGATCGGCTCCTATAAGGCGGGCACCCACCTCGAAACCGCGGCAAAATACATTACGTACCGTCAGGATACCGCGATCTCCCTGCACTTTGATGAGGAAACCGCCGTCTGCGCCGACGGAGAGCTGGAAACGGCCACCGACCTTACAGTCACGCTGGTTCCCGACGCCGCTTCCTTTGTTCTTCCCACGGGCGTTCTCTGCATTACCGCTGCCTCTTTAACCGACGAGGAAGGAACCGAATCCGCCGAGGAAGGAACCCATGTCTCTGTTTAAGAATCGCCCCCTTGCGCTTGTCTTTGCCGCTTTTCTTTTTGGCTCACTCATCACGCTTTGGCTGAACACCAGCGGGGTTTCGCCCTTTGTGGCGATTGCCCCGCTTCTTTCGTTGTTTTTGGTTGTCCTTATCCTTGCTTTGCTTAAGCGCTTGCCACGCCTTATCCCCGTTGTCGCGTTTTTCCTTGTCGCAGCCTCTGTTTCACAAGCTGTGTACGATGATCACCGCTTCTCGGATATACGGAATGCTGACATAGCAATGTCCCACACTATCACCGCCACAGTTACCGATATTGACGACAAGGAGCGCTCCTATGGCCTTTATACTGTGCGTGTGTCAAATTTCAACGGAGAAATCTCAGACCTTTACCTTCAGCTTCGCGTAGATCCCGAGGTGCGCCCCACCGCGCTTGCCCTCGGCGATGACATTTCGGCCGATATCATCATAACGAAAACGGCCGGTAGCGACAGGTATTATTACAGCCGCGGCATCGCAGGATACGCCGTTGCCGAGAAGATCGTTGCCATAAAGGCCACCGAAGGCCGATCCCCTTCTCTGCGCTTGCGTTCCCTGAGCCTCTCCCTGAGCCGACGGCTGAGGGCGGCGGTGGGAGGCGAGGAGGCCGCCCTTCTTTCCGCGCTCTTCCTTGGTAACCGCGAAGGGCTTTCACCCTCCACCACGCTCGCCTTCCGCCGCGCAGGATTATCGCACACGCTCGCCCTCAGCGGTATGCACCTCTCGGTCCTTGCCGCACTTCTTCTCAGGATCTTTCGGTGGCTTCGCCTGCCGAGAAAAGTGTCCACGCCGATCTTCCTCGCGATCCTTGCCTTTTACACGGCCTTAGCGGGAGCGCCGCTCTCTCTTTTGCGCTCGGCGGGTATGTTGGCCATTGCCCGTATTGGCGCGCTCGTACGGCGCGCCCCCGATCCTGTGACATCTCTTTTTACCGCTGTTGCCGTCATCGTCTCTGTCTCGCCGGGAGCCGCCGCCGACCTGGGCCTTTGGCTCTCTTTCCTGGCAACGCTCGGTCTTCTTGTGGCCAACGAGGCCTTTCCTCTTGCAGGGAAAAAGCGTGCCGCACTCCCAAGAAAGCTGCTTCGCGCCCTCGTTTTTTCCCTTTTTGTTCTGGGCTTTACCCTTCTTCTTTCGGTATTGGCATTCCGCGCCTTTTCCCTCTTGGCACCGATCTCCACGCTCATCGTTTCTCCCCTTATACAGGCCTTGCTCACGCTTGCGCCCCTGACGCTCCTTTTTGCCTCCCCCAACGCATTCACAAACGGTGTAGCGTTCCTCGCAAAGATCACCCTGGATCTTGTGGAATGGCTATCCTCCTTTCCTGTCTATGTGTCGCCGCAATACCCCTTCTTTATCTTCACGCTCGTCGGCTTCTCTGCCTTTGTGATTCTCCTTTTGGTGCTTCCTCTCAAAAGCCGTGCAGTGTTTGTCAAGTCGTTTGCTGCCGCGCTCACTGCTCTTACCCTCTCTTTTGTCGCCTGCCATATCTACGGACATTACCGTGATTTTGTCCTGTGCGTCAAGCATTATGAGAACGATTACCTTGTGGTAAAGGACGACGGCCGCGTCACGGTTATCGATACGGGGAGCAACGAGCACTCTCTCCATGCGCTGACGGCCGCACTCGCCAAGGAGTCCGTCACCGAGATCGATACCCTGATCGTTACCGCCGACAGGGACAACCTTCCCCTCTACCTCTCCGCCGCCGACGCGCAGCTCTGCGTGCGTGAGGTGATTTTTCTCTGCAACGAAAGAAACGCCGATGCCGTCGCGCTATCCATGGCCCTTGCCAAGGACCTCTCGCTTCCCTGCCGCGCCGAAGACGCCGACTTTATCTTCAAGGAGGATGGGCTCACTATCCGCATTCTATCCGGACTTTACACGCAGCATCGCAAAAAGCCCGAGCTGCTTGTCCACGTTGCTTTTAAGGATGAAAGTGTGTTGTATGCCTCGGCCAACATTCCCTCTCTGTTTGATGCGGCAGTTCTTTCATCGTATTTTTCCGATGTGGACTGCGTTATCCTCGGAGCCTATCCCGGAAGATTTGGACATCGGGTCGTCTCCCCCTTTCCTGAAAAGGCTTTGACCGTTACCGCTTACCCGGAGCTCCTTTTGCCTCCAAAAGGAGGGGCGTTCCCAACGCTCGAGGAACACTTTCTTTTCCCGATAGAATAAAAAAGCAGAGAGCTTGTGCTCTCTGCTTTTTTGTCAAACATTAAAACGGAACAGGACGATATCTCCGTCCCGGATCACGTAGTCCTTCCCCTCACTGCGGTAAAGACCGTGCTCACGGGCGGCGTTGATGCTGCCTTCCTTGACAAAATCGTCGTAGGCAACGACCTCGGCGCGAATAAAGCCGCGCTCAAAATCGCTGTGGATCTTTCCGGCTGCCTGTGGCGCCTTTGTGCCCTCCGTAATCGTCCAAGCGCGGACCTCCTTGGGCCCTGCGGTAAGATAGCTGATAAGACCGAGGAGCTTGTAGCCCGCGCGGATCAGCTTGTTAAGGCCGCTTTCCTCAATTCCAAGATCCGTCAGAAAATCCACCTTGTCCTCGTCCGTCATATCCGAAAGCTCGGCCTCGATCTGAGCACAAACCGCAACGATTCCCGAATGCTCGGCCTCGGCATGGGCGGCCAGCGCACAGTAGGCGGGGTTTTTCGTGTATCCGCCGTCCACCTCCGTCTCGGCGATGTTGGCAACGTAGATCACCGGCTTTCTCGTCAGAAGGCGCGTCTCGGCGATCAGGGCCTCTTCCTCGTCATCAAGCTCCAGAGTTCTGGCGCATTGTCCCTCTTCCAGGACAGCCTTGATGCGCTCCAGCACCGCGACCTCACGGGCAACCTCCTTATCGGCCCTTGCCAGCTTGGTTGCCTTTTCCAAGCGGCGCTCCAGGATCTCAAGATCGGAGAAAATAAGCTCAAGGTTGATCGTATCCACGTCACGGGTGGGATCAACGCCGCCGTCTACGTGAACGATGTCGCTGTCCTCAAAGCAACGGACCACGTGCACAATGGCGTCCACCTCACGGATATTGGCAAGGAACTTGTTGCCAAGCCCCTCCCCCTTGGAGGCGCCGCGGACAAGGCCGGCAATATCCACAAATTCGATCACCGCGGGGGTGTATTTCTCAGGATTGTACACCTCGGCCAAACGGTCAAGGCGGCTATCCGGAACCGCCACCACGCCCACGTTGGGGTCGATGGTGCAGAAAGGATAGTTGGCGGAGGCGGCCCCCGCGTTGGTCAGGGCATTAAACAGCGTGCTTTTGCCGACGTTCGGCAATCCGACGATACCAAGTTTCATTGTTATCCTCTTTCGTTATGCTAAAATCAAGCTTGTACCGTAACAGTATAGCATATTTCGAGCTGAAAGTCCAGCATTTTGAAAAAAATCCTCACGTGGCGTGGGTTGACATCGCCACGGCTTCGTGCTATACTAAAAAAAACGGAACCTTCACATCGCATTCACACGCATTTCGCATATATCCCTTATAATAGAAGTGCAGTTACTTTATGAAAGGACCCCCAAAATGACCGACATCAAGCTTTTGATCGCCGATGATGACCCCAACATCTGTGACATGATGCGCCTTTATTTTGAAAATGAAGGCTATAAGGTAAAGGTGGCGCATGACGGCGTTGAGGCGCTGTCCGCCTTTCATTCCTACGATCCCGACATCGTGCTGCTTGACATTATGATGCCGCAGAAGGACGGCCGCCAGGTGTGCCGTGAGATCCGTGAGGTGTCGCAGAAGCCCATTATCATGGTCACGGCCAAGGGAGAGGTCTTTGACCGCGTTCTGGGCCTTGAGCTGGGCGCCGATGACTTTGTGGTCAAGCCTTTTGATCTCAATGAGCTTTCCGCGCGAATCAAGGCGGTCCTGCGCCGTTACACGGCACAAAGCGGCACAAACGATGAGGTCGTGAAATTTGAGAACATTGAGATCAGCCGCCAGAAGTATGAGCTGAAGCTGCGCGGAAAGCCAATCGATATCCCGCCAAAGGAGCTTGAGCTGCTCTACTTTCTGGCCTCGCATTGCAACATCGTTTACACGCGTGACCAGCTCCTTGACAAGGTCTGGGGCTTTGAATATTACGGTGACAGCCGCACCGTGGACGTTCACGTTAAGCGCCTGCGCGAAAAGCTTGAGGGTGTTTCCGACAAGTGGACACTCAAAACGGTATGGGGCGTTGGCTACAAGTTTGAGACCTTTCAGTGAGCATAAAAAAGAAGACCGCCGAGTGGCGGTCTTCTTTTTTATGCCTGAATTTCCTTGCCGTGATCGGCAAGCAGCTTGCGGATCCTTTTGGACTGATCAAGAAGCCCCGAAACGCTCTGATCGTGGTTCAGGGTATCGATGATATAGGCAACGTATTTGCACATATTCACCTCGCCGTACCATTCACGCGAGAGAAGCTCAGGCGTTCTGTAAACGAGGTTGGTGGTCATAATGCGAGTAAAGAGCCCCTCGGCATACGCCTCATCCATAACGTCAAGGCCGTTGCAGAACAAGCCGAAGGCAGTAAAGATAAAGATGCGCTTGGCACCGCGCGCCTTAAGCTGGCGGGCAACGTCGATCATCGACTCACCGGACGAGATCATATCGTCAACCACAATAACGTCCATACCCTTGGGGTCGCGGCCAAGATACTCATGGGCCTCAATGGGATTTTTGCCGTTCACGATCACCGAGTAGTTGCGGCGCTTGTAGAACATACCCAGCTCAATACCCAGCATGGAGGAATAGTACATGCAGCGGGACATGGCGCCCTCATCGGGAGAAACGACCATGATCTTGTCCTTGTTAAACTCCACATCCGGATACTCATGGACAAGGGCCTTGATCATCTGATACGTGGAACGGAAGTTATCAAAGCTACAAAGCGGAATGGCATTCTGCACACGGGGATCATGTACGTCAAAGGTGATTACGTTGGCGACCCCGATGTTATGGAGCTCCTGAAGCGCCATAGCGCAGTCAAGTGACTCACGGCTGGCACGCTTGTGCTGGCGCCCCTCATAAAGCATGGGCATCACAACGGTAATGCGCTTGGCCTTACCGCCGATAGCGCCAATGATACGCTTCAGATCCTGAAAATGATCGTCAGGGCTCATCGGAACCGTTTGTCCGTACATCTGATAGGTCACGCCGTGATTGAAAACGTCAGAGATGATATATACGTCGCGGCTCCGCATGGAATCGCGGATCATGCCCTTACCCTCACCGCTGCCAAAGCGAGGGCATGAGGCCTCGGCAATGAAGGTTCCCTCTCCGTCATGGCGACGCCATTCCTGGAGATAACAATCCACCTGCGCGACAAAATCCTCGCAGCCGCGCATTCCGATAATACTGAGGTCGCCGTAAGAGTTTTCTTTCATAGCTTGCACCGTCCCTGAAGATATCGTATTACATATCCATTATAATGAAAATCCCCCGTGTTGTCAAGGGCGGAAAGGACGAAAAAGCGTCTTTTGAATCAATATCTTTTCACGAGAATGACAAACGGTGCATATACTGTTAGCACATCTCTATGAAGGGGGCTCCATATGAACACATCTAATGAAATTTCCCAGCGCCTCTCCGAGCTGGGAACCCTGGCCGTCCGCGTGGTGACGGCGGGCGGCGCCTTCCCCGTGGAAGGTGCCGACGTACGCATCGGCGGCGCCACACAGGAAAACGCCGCCGTGCATTATCTTCTGACCACCGACAGATCGGGGCTTGCCGAAAGGATCGACTTGCCAACGCCCGAAGCCTCGCTTTCCCAAAGCCCGGGTAACGCCCCCGGCTTTGCAAGCTATGTGATTGAGATCTTCAAGGCGGGATATTATCCCCTCATCTTCAGAGACGTACCGCTGTTTCCCGGTGTTACATCGCTGCAGCTTGGTGAGCTGATCCCAAAGCCTCCCTATCTCCCCGAGGAATATCCACCTACCGAGGAGACCGATTTCACAGAATATGAGCCGCTGGAAGGAGGGCCGAGCCGTGCCTAATCTGCCGAGCATTCCCGAGAACATCACCGTCCACCTGGGGCCGCCCGATTCCAACGCGCCAAACGTAACTCTCCCCTTCCCGGATTACATCAAAAACGTGGCGTCCAGCGAGGTGTACCCCACCTGGCCCGAAAGCGCGATACGCGCCAACATCTAC
This sequence comes from Eubacteriales bacterium, assembly GCA_045634705.1. GTDB lineage: Bacteria > Bacillota > Clostridia > Oscillospirales > CAG-272 > UBA1740. The sequence goes on from JAZRAU010000082.1 coordinate 18,468, forward strand.
GCCCAGATCTCCTTTGCACTCAACCGGATCTACACCGAGTTTTACCGAAGCCGCGGCTATCCCTTTGACATCACAAGCTCTACAGCCTACGACCAGGCCTTTGTCAACGGGCGCGATGTTTTTGAAAACGTAGGGAACATCGTCGATGACATTTTTGACAGCTACGTCCGCCGCCAGGGATTTGTTGAGCCGCTGTTCACCTCATATTGCGACGGCATTCGCGTACAGTGTAGCGGCCTGTCCCAATGGGGCACGGTCTCGCTGGCGGGAGACGGACTTGTCCCCTATGAGATCCTGCAATATTACTATGGGCGTGACATTGACATCGTAAACGACGTTCCCGTAAATGACATCGGAGAGAGCGCCCCCATAGTCCCCTTGCGGATCGGCGCCGCCAACAATGCCGTTGCCCTGGTACAGACACGGCTCAACCGCATTTCGGCCAACTATCCCGCCATTCCCAAGATCGCGAACGTGAACGGAATCTACAACGAGGATACCGAGGCGGCCGTGCGCGCCTTTCAGCGCATCTTCGGCCTTGGGGAGGACGGTATCGTGGGTAAGAACACCTGGTACCGTATCGCCTTCATTTACAACGGCGTGAAGCGCCTTTCCGAATTGAATTCCGAGGGGTTAACGCTTTCCGAGCTTCCGTCCGAGTATCCCGAGGCCTTGATGACCGGAATGTCGGGCCCTGCCGTCCGTGTACTGCAATACTACCTTTCCTACATTGCTCAGTATGTAAGCTCGGTGCCCTCTGTGGCGCTTGACGGCGTTTTCGGTCCCGACACCCGGGACGCCGTCATTGCCTTTCAAAGGACCTACGGTCTGCCAGCCGACGGCGTTGTGGGAGAGATCACGTGGAATCTCCTTTATAACACCTATCTCGGCATGATCGCGGCCACGCCCATTGTATATACCGAGGGGCGGACACTTCCCTTCCCGGGGAGAAACCTCTCTCGCGGCGATACGGGAGACGATGTCCGTGCCTTACAGGAATACCTCGCCTACGTCGCACGCTATGTCACGGAGATCCCCGTCATTACACCGGACGGTATCTTCGGTGCCGCGACCGAGGCCGCCGTTGAGGAATTCCAGCGCATTTTTGTGCCCTCGTTTACCACAGGGATCGTGGGGGCCGCTACGTGGAACGACCTGATGAACGTTTACAGCGATCTTTTCGTCGGGAATCAGGTGCGTGAGGGACAGTATCCCGGATACACTATCTCGTAAGGAGGGTCTATGTACGAGCAAACCGATAAGCAGGAAGCCATACGCGAGATCCAGCGCTACCTTTTGGAGCTATACTACGATACCGGCTCCGCCTTTCCGGTAATCATCAATGGAGAATACGATGCCGCCACTCGCGCGGCGGTTCTGGATTACCAAAGCCAGCGCGGCCTTCCGCCAACCGGGGAGGTTGACCGAGCGACCTTTGATTCCCTTTACCGCGATTATCTTGCCGCCCGCGCTCTCCGTCTCTCCCCCGACACAGTCCCTCCCGATACCCCTCTCCCCGTCACTATCGGGGCCACGGGTAACGGCGTTGTCAACCTGCAACGCCTTTTGAACTTTCTTGCCGAGCGTTACGGAATCCCCGAAAGAAGCGACACCGGAGGCGTGTATTCTTACGCCTCCTCCGTGGTAGCAAGAGCGATCCAAAGGATCTACCGACTACCCGAGGACGGTACGGTAAACGGCACCTTTTATGCCAAGATGCTACGCGACTACGATTATCCCGCACCGCCAAGCGTTACTGAATAAGACAAGGGGGCTTGTGTCAAGAATACCAAAAATAAAACCGAAGGAGGAGCTGCCTTGACACAGCGCTTTACATCTAAGGCGGAAAACGCGCTTCGTGCGGCGGAGCGTGTTGCCTCGGAGCTTGGCCACACTTACATCGGCACCGAGCATCTTTTGTACGGCCTTTCCGCCGAGCACGACGGTGTCGCCTCACGCATTCTTGAGGGAGCGGGGCTTGACGTTACCAAGATACGGGAAAAGATCTCAAGCTTTACGGGAGTCGGTCGGCCAAGCCGCGTGGGCGCCGCCGATCTCACCCCACGGGCCCGAAGCGTGATCGAGCTTTCAGCAAAAAAGGCAAAGCAAGGGGCCGTGGGCACCGAACATCTTTTGCTTTCGCTCTTATCGGTGGAAGGGGCGGTGGCACTGAAGATTATTGCGGCGCTTGGCGTTGAACGCAAGGAGCTTTTAGCCGATCTTTCCCCCATTTGCGATATTACGAACGAAGCAAAGGACAACAAACGCAAACCATTCAAAAGCGGGGCGCTGGCGTTCCTTGACAGCTTCGGGAGCGATCTGACGAAAAAAGCCGAGGAAGGACGTCTCGACCCCGTCATCGGCCGCGAGAAGGAGATCACGCGCCTTGTGCGAGTGCTATCGCGGAGGACCAAGAACAACCCTTGCCTTGTCGGAGAGGCGGGCGTTGGAAAAACTGCAATTGCCGAGGGGCTGGCACTGAGGATCGCCGAGGGGAACGTTCCCGAGGATCTCCTCGGACGCCACATTTTTTCGCTTGATGTCGCTTCTCTTGTGGCGGGCGCCAAGTACCGCGGAGAATTTGAGGATCGCATGAAGCAACTGCTTGAGCAGCTGCGCGGCGATGACAGCGTGATCCTTTTCATTGATGAGATCCACACGATCGTCGGTGCCGGAGCGGCCGAAGGAGCCATTGATGCCGCCAACATCCTGAAGCCGGCCATGGCCCGTGGCGAGATCCGTGTCATCGGTGCAACGACCGCGGAGGAGTACCGCCGCCACATTGAGCGCGATGCGGCTTTGGAGCGCCGCTTCCAAGCCATTACTGTAGAGGAACCAACGCCGGACGAAGCATACGCGATCCTCGACGGCCTGCGCGATCGTTACGAGAAGCATCACGGCGTGACGATCACGGACGAGGCGCTACGAGCCGCCGTTCAGCTGTCGGTACGCTACGCGCCCGACCACCGTTTGCCCGACAAGGCCCTTGATATCATAGACGAGGCCGCCTCGGAGCTGCGGCTCGAAGCCATAAAAAATGCAAATAATATTAAAAACAGGAAACTTATTTTAGAGCAGAAGATTTCAGAAAAGGAAACGGCCGTTCTCCATCAGGATTACGAGAGCGCCTCACGCCTGCGTGACGAAATTACGCTTCTTCTTGAGGGGATCGAGGCCGAGGAGAAGGCCCTGGGGCCGGGAGAGGCGCAACCTCGCGCGCTTACTCCCGAGCTTGTGGCAAGAACCGTCAGCGAACGCACCGGAGTCCCCGTGGGCCGCCTCACAAGCGATGAGGGGGAGCGCCTCGCCGAGCTGGAGAGCGAGCTTTCCCGGCGTGTCATCGGGCAGCCGGAGGCGGTAACGGCGGTTGCCCGCGCCGTCCGAAGGTCGCGTGCGGGCGTGCGCGACCCGCGCCGCCCCATCGGTTCCTTTTTGTTCTTTGGCCCCAGCGGTGTCGGCAAGACCGGGCTTTGCCGCGCGCTGGCGGCCTCTGTCTTTGGGAGCGAGGCTGCCCTCCTCTCCTTTGATATGTCGGAATATATGGAGAAGCACTCGGCCTCCCGCCTTTTGGGAGCCCCGCCGGGGTACATCGGCTATGAGGAGGCAGGCCTGCTCACCGACCGTGTGCGCCGCCACCCCTACGCCGTTGTGCTTTTTGATGAGATCGAAAAGGCACACCCGGATGTCCACAATCTCCTCCTGCAGATCCTTGAGGACGGTGTTCTGACCGACACCCACGGAAAGACCGCGGAATTTGGCAATACCATCATCGTTTTGACCTCAAACCTCGGTGCAGACTCCTTTCAAAAGAAGCCGATGCTTGGCTTTGCAGATATTGACCTTACAAACGGTGGGGAACCACGCATTTCCCGCGAAGCCCACGAGGCGGTAGTGCGGTTCTTCCGTCCCGAGCTTCTCAGTCGCATTGATGAGACCGTCTTGTTTCGTCCGTTGCGCGATGAAGACCTGCGCCTGATCGCGCAAAAAATGATTGCAGAGGCGGTGGAAAGGATCCACGGCGCCGGCTTTTCCCTGACGGTCGCTCCCACAGTGGCCGATCATCTTGTGGCCGCCGCAAGCGGGCGCGGCGAAGGCGCGAGGGCCCTTCGGAAGGTGCTCACCTCCCGTTTTGAAGATCGTTTTTCCTACGGCGTTATCAAGGGTGAACTCGTACGCGGTACCAAATACCTCGCCGACCTTCAGGACAACGAGATCGTGTTTTCACCGCTTGAGGAGGAAGCCCCCTTAGCCAAAATGGGCTCAAACCGATAAGGTTTTCATCGGCAGATATTCCGATCTGCTTCGGCAAAAGTGCTGGCAATATCCACATATAGCGGTACACTTTTGTCCTCGCATCTCATAAATATCTGCTCGATGAAACCTGCGTAGCACCCTTCGGCGAATAGATTTTCTTTGGATTTTGACGGGGCGAGGCGCCGACAAGCGGGGGCTTTTCAAGACGAGCCACGGCGAAAGACAGGAAAATTTATCGCCGAGGGCTTATTGCTTCAAGCCCATTTTGGTTCCCCCTTTCGTAAAGGGGCGCTCCGCCTACATTCTTAAAAATCAAAAAGCGTACACGGGCGCAGCACGCGCGTTCTGTGACGATTGTAAAATTTATTATATATATTAAAATAATTACAAAAAACCTCTTGACAAACGAAAACGCGCGTGGTATAATCGGGATACCTCTGTCAGAGGTTTTTTTGTTGTGCGCTTTGGGACGAGCCGCACACACCCTCTGTTCTTGAGGGAGGTACAAGGCCGAAAGGCCGCTGCATGGGAGCTTTCCCAAATTCAATTAGGAGGTGCCGTTAAATGAGAGTCAAGATCACTATGGTATGCACGGAGTGCAAGCAGAGAAACTATGACACGAGCAAGAACAAGAAGAATGATCCCGATAGAATCGAGATGAACAAGTTCTGCCCGTTCTGCCGCAAGCACACCCTGCACCGCGAAAGCAAGTAATCGAGGAGGACGCTGACATGGCTGATATGGAAAACAAAAACACCATGGCAGAGGAGACCGAGGTCGATGTGACCAAAACGGAAACCGAAGCCGTTGCCGAATCCCCGGTTGCCGAGGAAAAAGTCCCTGCCGCTGCAAAAAAGCAGAAAAAGAAGACTGGCAAGCCCAACTTCTTCGTCCGCATCGGTCGCGCTATGGCCAAGTTCTGGCGCGATTACAACAGCGAGCGCAAGAAGATCGTTTGGAAGCCCTGGCGTGACGTCTGCAAGAGTGCAGGCATCGTTGTGGTTTCCGTTGTGATCTTCAGTGCGATCATTCTTGGAATCGATACCGCCTTTGACAGCCTCTTTAAGTGGGTTGCGGGCTTGATTTAAGAGAAGAGGATCGCCAATGAGTGATATCAATGAAATGAACCTTGGCCCCCGTTGGTACGTGATTCACACGTACTCGGGGTATGAAAGCAAGGTAAAGATCAGCATTGAACAGATCGTTAAGAACCGCGGTCTCGGCCACCTCATCTTCGATGTGGTCGTCCTGACCGAGAAGAGCCTCGTCACCAACGCGAAGGGTGAGCAGAAGGAGGTCGAGACCAAGCGCAAGCCTACCTACGTGTTCATTCACATGATCATGAATGACGAAAGCTGGCACGCCGTCCGTAACGTTACGGGTGTCACGGGCTTTGTCGGCCCCGGATCGCGTCCCGTTCCGCTGACCGACGCCGAGCTTAAAAAGCTCAACATTGGTTCTACCGTTGCCGAGTTTGCATTCAAGGTCGGTGACACCATTTCTGTCGTGTCCGGTGCCTTTGCGGGATACACCGGCGTTCTCCAGGAGATCAGCGAGGATCAGAAGCAGCTGACCGTTCTTGTCTCCGCCGGACGCCGCGACATCTCGGTTATGATCGACACCCAGGACGCACGCCTCGCGGAGTAAGCGCTTCCCCACTCCGCACCGTCCGCTTGCGGACACTTGTGGGAGGGAGAAAATTTAATCTTACATTCTCCCGTATCATTCACCACGCTATGGAGGTTACAATATCATGGCAAAGAAAATTTCCGGTTATATTAAGCTTCAGCTTCCCGCCGGTAAGGCGACTCCTCAGCCGCCTGTCGGTCCCGCCCTCGGTCAGTACGGTGTCTCGATCCCGAACTTCACCAAGGAGTTCAACGAGAGAACCAAGAACGACATGGGCCTTATCATTCCCGTTGTCATCACGGTCTACGCTGACCGTTCCTTCACCTTCATCACCAAGACTCCTCCCGCAGCCGTTCTGATCAAGAAGGCCTGCAACATCGAGACCGCTTCCGCTGCCCCCAACAAGGACAAGGTTGCCTCGATCACCAAGGAGCAGGTGAAGAAGATCGCCGAAACCAAGATGCCCGACCTGAATGCCGGCTCTCTTGAGGCCGCTATGAGCATGGTGGCAGGCACCGCCCGCAGCATGGGTATTACTGTGGTTGACTGATAAGGAGGAACAGAATCATGGCTAAATTCGGAAAAAAGTACACCGACAGCGCAAAGCTCGTCGATAAGACCAAACTTTATGACAGTGCCGAGGCTATCGCCCTCGTCGTTGAGACCGCCAAGGCAAAGTTTGATGAGACCATTGAGATCAACGTCCGTCTGGGTGTTGACTCTCGCCACGCCGACCAGCAGGTCCGCGGTGCTATCGTTCTCCCGAACGGCACCGGTAAGCCCGCCCGCACCCTCGTTTTCGCCCGTGGCGATGCCGCCAAGGCCGCCGAGGAGGCGGGTGCCGACTACGTTGGCGCCGACGAGTACGTGAAGAAGATCACGACCGAGAACTGGTTTGAGTTCGACGTTGTTATCGCCACCCCCGACATGATGGGTGTCATCGGCCGCCTCGGTAAGGTCCTCGGTCCTAAGGGCCTCATGCCTAACCCCAAGGCCGGTACCGTTACCACCGATCCCGCTAAGGCCGTTCTTGAGGCCAAGGCCGGTAAGATCGGGTACCGTCTTGACAAGACCAACATCATCCACTGCCCCATCGGCAAGGCCTCCTTTGGCGCCGAGAAGCTCCTTGAGAACTTCAACACGCTGATGGAAGCGATCATCAAGGCGAAGCCTGCCAGCGCCAAGGGCCAGTACATCAAGAGCTGCGTTCTCGCCGCCACGATGGGACCCGGTGTTAAGGTCAACTACGCCAAGCTGTAATCGCAAAGCACAAAAAGAGCGGCCGCACGGTCGCCCTTTTTTTATTTATCCTTACTTCAGTTCCACGACGGTGACGCCCGCATCGCCTTCGCCGTAGGCCCCCATACGGTGAGAGGCCACGCGGCGGTCGGTCTTCAAATACTGCGCGATCGCCTTACGGAGAGCACCGGTGCCTTTGCCGTGAATAATACGGACACTGCGGACCCCCGCCATAATGGCATCGTCAAGGTATTTGTCCACAATAAACCAAGCGTCGTCACCGATCATACCGCGCACATCGACCTCGGGGCGGAAATCGGCCCGCACAACAGCGCGGAGGCGTGCTTCGGGCTTTGGCTCCTTGACCTTGATCCGTTTGCCGTCCTCAAGCAGGCGCACATCCTTCACTGCCACCTTGGCTTTCAGGATCCCTGCCTGCACCGTGACCTTACCGTCACGCTCGGAGATTGCCGTGACCTCCCCCTCCTGATGATAGGAAACGAGGAACACGCGATCGCCGACCTTGAGGGGGCGCGGCAGGACGTAATCGTCTTCCAGAGAAATCTCGCGAAACTCGGCCTTGTCGTAAAGCTCGTTCCCCTCGCGCAAACGGTCACGCACCGCCGCCTTGGCGCGGTTCAGCTCCTCGGCGAAATTGGCGGCGTTCTGCTTGCGACGGATCTCGTCAAGCTCCTTGAAGATATAATCGCTCCCTGCCCGTGCGCTGTCAAGCAGCTGCCTTGCACGGGTAAGTGCCGAGGCAATCTCCTTTTCCGAGCTGGCCGTTTTCTCATGGAGGCGGCGCTCGGCCTCTTTCTTAAAAGCCTCGTACTCGCGGCGCAAGCGCTCGGCTTCCTCGCGCTCACGCTCCATTTCCACGCGGGCGGCCTCCAGCTGGGCAATGACGCCCTCAAAGCGCTTGGTATCGCCCGAAATGTGGGCATCGGCGCGATGAATGATCTCCGCGGAAAGGCCCAGCTTCTCCGAGATCGCAAAGGCGTTGGATTTGCCGGGCATACCTACAATAAGACGGTAGGTGGGACGGAGAGTTTCCACGTCAAACTCGCAGGAGGCATTTTGTACCCCCTCGGTCTCCAGTGCATACACCTTAAGCTCGGCGTAATGTGTAGTTGAGGCGGAAAGGGCGCCACGGCCGCGCACCTCTTCGAGGATCGCTTCGGCAAGGGCTGCGCCTTCAACAGGGTCGGTGCCGGCGCCCAACTCATCAAAAAGAACCAAAGAGCGATCGGTGACGTGGCCGATGATGCTCACAATATTGACCATATGCGCCGAGAAGGTGGAAAGCGACTGCTCAATGCTCTGCTCGTCACCGATATCCACAAGGACCTCGGAAAAGATCCCCATTTCGGTCTTTTCCTCGGCAGGAAGAGCGAGGCCGGCTTGCGCCATAAGGGAAAAAAGGCCGAGAGTTTTCAGAGCAACCGTCTTACCGCCCGTATTGGGGCCTGTGATGATAAGGGTATCAAAATCTCCGCCAAGCGTGATGTCGATCGGCACGACCCTCTCCTTATCGATCAGGGGGTGTCGGCCGCGGAAGATCGCGATCCGCTTCTCCTCGGTAATTTTGGGTGTGGTGGCCCCGATCGCATCGGCGTACGAGGCTCGGGTATAGGCAAAAGCGATCTCGGTCATATTCCGGCAATCCGAGGCGATCGCACCGGCATTGTTGGCGCACTCCGAGGAAAGCTCGGCAAGAATGCGGTCGATCTCTGCCTGCTCGCGCGAGGCAAGCTCACGAAGCTCGTTGTTAGCCTCCACAACGGCCAACGGTTCAATGAACACCGTAGCTCCCGACGAGGAGGTGTCATGCAAAAGCCCCTTGATCTCACCGCGGTACTCAGCCTTAACGGGAATAACGTAGCGCCCGTTTCGCATTGTGACGATGTTTTCCTGAAGGTATTTTGAGCGCGCACCGCCGATGTAGGTGCTGAGCGTATCCTTGATGCGGTTGTTGGCCGCGCGGATCCTTCGGCGGATATCGGAAAGAGCGGGACTGGCCTCATCGGCGACGAGGTCCTCGCCGAGGATCACCTTGGTGATGCGGTCCTCGAGCGGGCGCACCGAGATCAGGCGGTCAAAAAGCACATCAAGTGAGGTCTTGGTCTCGCAGGTGTCGATATAGTCAATAAAATGGCGAGCGGCACGGAGCACAGCGCTGATAGAAAGCAGCTCGCGTGGCAAAAGGGTGGCCCCCTTCTCCGCTCTGCCCACGGCGTCCATGACCCCTTCGTCATTGGCAAAGGGCGGATACCCCTTGGCGGCGATCAGACGACGCGCATCTGCCGTTTCCTGCTGGCGGCGAACAACGGTATCAAAATCGTCATCGGGCATAAGCGACAACGCCCTTGCCCGTGCCCCCACCGTGGGGGCGAACGAGGAAAGGCGATGCAAAATCTTATCATATTCTAAGGCCGATAAGGTTTTTTCAGTAAAGAGCATACGTCTCCTTATGGGTTGCCGTTGGCAACCTCCTTGTAGAATTGCAGGGTCTTAAAGCCGCGCTCCAAGTGATTCAGGAGATATTCCTCAGCGGCGTGAGAAAGGTGGCGCATATCCTCCTCCCCAAGGCGGAAGGAAAAGAGGCGCTCAAGAGGACAGGTGAGGATATATTGCAGGGCGGCACGCGAGGCCGGTGTCAGAATACAGAGAAGCGATCGCGTGCGCGCCGCAAAATCATCCTCGTGTCGCGGCAGCTCCCGCTCGACCGAGGAATGGCATTCCGAGCAAACGAGTGAGCCGTTCATAACGTCAAGCAGCATATCCCCCTCAGCGGTGCCGCACAAAAGGCAGGCGGAAAGCTCAGGCAGGTAGCCGAGCACGGCTGCCGTGCGGAATTCAAACGCCGCCTTGATGATGGGGAGAGGGTACTTGTTGTTGGCAATGGCGTAAAGAGAGTTGAGCGCTGTCCGCAGGATCTCGGGATCGGGTTGCTCGGGCACGGTAACGTCCCCCGCCACCTCACAGATGTAATTGGCAAGCGCCGTATTGACAATATCAAGGCGAAGTTCATAAAAGCTCTCGATCAACTCCACCTCCCGCACCCAAAAGCGCTCACGGCGCGATTCCAGCACAAAGAATGCGTAGCAAAAGAGCTGAGAAGCGGCAAGATAGCGGCTTTTGAGCGATCGGCTGCCATTAGCAACGGCCGTGACAAGCCCGCGCTCGGCAGTCAGGATCGTGAGGAGCTTGTCACTCCCCGAAAGATCCACAGTGCGCACAACAAGGCCGCGGACCTCATACGTCATATCATTCCTCTTTATAACCGAAATTGCGGACGGCAACATCGCTGTCTCGCCAGTTCTCCTTCACCTTGATCCAAAGATCAAGAAAGACCTTGATACCAAAGAACTTCTCAAGATCCTCACGCGCGTAAGTACCGATCGTTTTCAGCGTGGCGCCGTGCTTACCGATGATGATCCCTTTATGCGAGGCCTTCTCACAGAAGATCTCGGCGCGAATGGAGAGCAGCTTCTCCTCCTCGCGGAATTCCTCGATCATCACCGCAACGCCGTGAGGGATCTCCTCCTCAAGCACGCGCAAAAGCTTTTCACGTATGACCTCCGCGGCAATCTGGCGCTCGGGCTGGTCGGTCAGAGCATCGCTCGGGAAGAAAAAGTCGCTCTCTGCAAGGTATCCTTTACATTCATCAAGAAGAATGTCAATGCCCTTGCCGTTTTTTGCGCACATTGGAACCACGGCATCAAAATCGTAGGCCGCAGCATACGAGGCAATGGTTTTTGCGATATGCTCACGGCTGGTGGCATCGATCTTATTGACGGCAAGGATCGCGGGGATGCGTGCGGCACGCAGCTTATCGATGATACCGGCTTCAATGTCCCCCACCTCGTCTCGCGGCTCGATCACAAGGATCGCCGCATCGGCCTCACCGAGCGTGTCGCCCGCGGCCTTGACCATATAATCGCCAAGCCTTGTGCGGGGGCGGTGAACGCCGGGGGTATCAAGGAAAACGTACTGATCCTCACCCACCGTGTGAATTCCCGTGATGCGGTTGCGCGTGGTTTGCGGCTTCTTGGAAACAATGGCCACCTTCTCACCGAGAATGGCATTGAGAAGCGTGGATTTTCCCACGTTCGGGCGGCCGACGATAGCAATAAAGGCGGTTCTTGTCATAATTTACTCTCCTAACCCCATTTTTCCGAGGATCTCCCTCTGACGGCGGCACATATCCTCATCCTCCTCGGCCCCTCTTTCGTGGTCGTAGCCTAAAAGGTGGAGGGTGGAATGGATGCAGAGAAAGGCGATCTCACGGTCGGTGGAGTGGCCAAGCTCAGCCGCCTGCTCCGCGGCACGTTCTACTGAAAGAACAATGTCACCCAGGGTAACGGTCTCCCCGTCGGCATCGCCGTCCTTCGGAAGCTCGTCCGCCTCATACATCGGGAAGGAAAGAACGTCAGTGGCTGCATCCTTCTCGCGATATTCGCGGTTCAGCATACGAATGTGCGCGTTGTCGCACAGCGTTACCGAGACCTCGGAATCAAAGAAAATGCGCTCGTGGAACAGGGTCTCCTCAATCGCGTCACGGATCAGAAGCTTGCGACGGTAGGAAAGCGGTCCGCCCTCCCCTTCCACAGAAAAATCAATGAAGAGGCGGGGGCCGCAGGGGGTGTAGTGTCGGATATACTCTTTCATAGCTTGTCCTTATACTGTTTTTTCACGGTTATGGTCCGTGTGCCCGTTTTTCTTTCTTCGCTCCCGTAGCGCTCGTACGCCTTGATGATGCTTTGTACCAGGCGGTGGCGCACCACGTCACGCTCGGTGAAGCGGTGAATGGCGATCCCATCAATGCCGCCGAGGATCCTCTCGGCCACGGCAAGGCCGCTTTTCTTTCCGTCGGGAAGGTCAGTCTGTGAGGGATCCCCCGTCACGACCATACGCGAGTTGTGACCGAGACGGGTGAGAAACATCTTCATCTGCTCAACGGTGGTGTTTTGCGCCTCGTCAAGAATGATATAAGAATCGTCAAGCGTACGGCCACGCATATAGGCTAAAGGCGCGATCTCGATCGCACCGCGCTCCACCTGCCTCGCGTAATTCTCCGCCCCCAGCATTTCAAAAAGCGAATCGTAAAGCGGGCGGAGATAGGGATCGATCTTACTCTGCAGATCCCCGGGGAGAAAGCCGAGGCGCTCCCCCGCCTCCACCGCGGGCCGTGTGAGAATGATGCGATCGGCCTGCTTATTGCGGAGCGCCTCAACCGCCATGGCCACAGCAAGGAAGGTCTTACCCGTGCCCGCGGGGCCAAGGCCGAAGGTGACAGTGCTTTTTCGGATAGCCTCCACGTATCGCCGTTGCCCCGCCGTTTTCGGGCGAATGGGCTTGCCGCGGCTGGTAATAGCGATCACAGTACCGTCCAACGCCTCAAGATCCTCACCGGCACCGGCGCTTATGGTCTCAATGACGTAATCCACGGTCTGATCTTCCAGATAATCCCCCGCCGTTACCATGCGCGAAAGGTATTCCACCACTCGGGCCGCGCCCTCCACGGCGGCGGCATCCTCGCCGCTGATGATGACGGCGTCCCCCGCATCTACTCCGCCGCTCTTATTTTCAAGGCGTACGGAAAAACGATCTTCTATGCGCCGGGCATTTTCGTCTCCCGTACCGAAAACGGCGGCCGTTACGGCTCCGTCACGAATGCATATAAGCTTTTGTGGCATAGTTAACCTCCGGAAAGGTCACTTTGGTAGGCCAGCGGAGCGGCAATATCGATCACGCAATCCACGTCACAGCGGATATGAAAGCCGCTGTCCGTAAATTCTCCCGTAAAGCTTTCGGCAAGCACCTCGGCCCCTGCAAGTTGTGCCGCAAGGAGCCCCCGCATACGGACAAAGGCTGCACGCACCGCCTCCTCCTCGGTCAACGTCACGCGCCTTTCCTCATACGGCAGAGCGTATTCCCACGAAAGCGTGATCGGAAGGCGAATGACGCCAAACAAAGTGAGCTGTTCTTTCCTCTTTATTATATCATACTCACCCTCACTTTTTCCACCGGATTTGAAAAGTTTTATCTCTCTTCCAAAGAAATTCATCGAAAAACTTGCTTTTTGCCGCTTTCCGTACTCCTTGACCGTCTCATAAAACGGCTGCGAAAGCTCCACCGTCTGTCTCACTCGGCCACGAACCTCCCCCTCAGCCGAGGCACTCACAACGCCCGATGCCGTGCGGTAGATCCCGCTGATAAGAAGGTCCCCCTGTCTCACCGTCATTCCCTTGGTTACGGCGGCTCGCCCCACCTTGGCCGTTACGCTCTCAACAATGGCATCGGAGGTCGCCACAAGATTAAAAAGCCCCTCGTCCTCGGACGGCGGTACGTAAGGCGCCGCCTCCCTGACCTCGACCAAAACAGTGGTACCCCTTACGTAGATCGACACAAAAGAAAGCGTGGGTTCGGCCTCCAACACCCGTGTCCGCACCGCCGCGGTATCCACCGTGGGCGTAAAGGCTCCCACCCCAAGTCCTGCCTCAGCCACAGCCTCCTCGATCTCAAGCGATGTAAGCTCCTCGTTTCCAATGACCTCCACGCGCCAAACCGTCAGCGAGGATAGTGTAAAGATCAGGATGCCGAGCAGTGTGCCGAGGATCAATCCCGGGCGGCGAAAAAGTCTGCGGACAAGGAGCCCGAGGCCGCCACGGCGCAGCAGCGTACAGGGAAGATCCTTGGGAAGGCGCAGAAGATCGCGGGCAAGGACCGTGATGCAGGTCGCGTCGCCGTTATCGCCTTGTCCGTAAATACCAAGCCCCCGCTGAAGAAAGGCGCTATAGACCGCCGCTTTTTGGGATGTGGGAAAGGTGAGGATTGCGTATCCCCATAGATAGAGCCAAAGGCGCTTCATCGTCCCACCCCTCCTTTTTCAAATAAAACCGAGGAAACATCCCCGCTGACCTCGGCAACACCGCCCTCGTAAGTTAGGCAGGCAAGCTCGTCACCGCGCAGAATAAGGCGAAGGCTCCGTAGGGTGAAAATCACCTCATCCTCCGTGCAGGACAGAATCCTGTCGGCGCCGCTGATGAGAAGGCGCTGATGCCCCCCTTCCCCATACATCTCCACGCGATATCCGCCGCCGACAAGTGAGGCACCGTCAAACGGCATCATCATACGCGCGATGAAGGAGGGGCGCGACTTTCTTTTTTTCTTCTGCATATTCTTCCCTCACGGTGATAAATTCAGCAAAAATCCTGTATATTATAGTATGAAATCGGAGGGTGGGAAATGACGGGTATACGCAAAAAGCAACTTCTTTTAGCAGGAAGCGTTCTCACGGTTTTCCTTTTTCTTTTATTGGGAGAGACCGTCACGGAGGCTGTGCGCGGTGGCCTGCATCTTTGCGCCAAAGCCGTGATTCCCTCGCTTTTTCCCTTTCTTGTCCTTTCGGGGATAGTAACGCCTCTCCTGAAAGAGGTCTCGATTCCCCTTGACAATCTCTTTGCGCGCATTTTCCACCTGCCAAGGATCGGCCTTGCCCCCTGCCTTATCGGTGCCCTTTGCGGCTTTCCTATCGGGGTGCGGACCGTGGCCGAGCTTTATCGAGAGGGAGTTATAAAAAAAGAGGAAGCCGTCCGTCTGGCTTCTCTTGCCGCCAATACCGGCCCGGCCTTTGCTGTGGCAGCTATCGGCCAAGCGCTTTTCGGCAGCACCCGACTTGGCTGGCAATTGTATTTCATACAGCTCTTATCTTCGTTCCTTTTGGGGGTTTTTGAAGCGAAGGGGGCGCCCCCTTCGGTATCCCAAGCTCCCCCTTTTTTTGGCACACTGCCCTTCTCACTGCCTGAGGCGATCTACCGCGCCGCACTGACTATGCTCACCGTTACAGGGACCGTAGTTTTTTTCTCGGCACTTGCATCCATTCCCGCCCTCCTTCTGCCGCCGTGGCTCTCAGCCCTACTTTCGGCCTTCCTTGAGATAGGAACAGGAACGGCCGCCGCCGCGCGACTTCCGCGGGCCTTGGGAATACCGATCGCCGCCTTCGCGCTTTCCTTTTCGGGGCTTTCAGTGCTTTTGCAAAGCAGCGCCGAGCTGTCCCCGGCGCACCTGCCCTCACGCCCGCTTTACCGAAGAAAGCTTTGGCAGGGGCTGCTCTCATCGCTATTATCGCTCCCCTTGGTTTGGATATAAAAAAGCGGTGTGCCTGCCAAAGCGGGCACACCACAATTTTCTGAAATATTAGCCGAGGCGCGCCTCAAGAGCGGCAAGCTCCTCGTACATGGTGGCGGGAACGTGATCGCCAACCTGAGCGTAAAACTCCTTGATATTGGCAACGTCCGCCTTCCAGGACTCGGCGTCCACGGAAAGGAGATCGGCAATGGTATCGGTCGTGATGTCCAGCCCCTCCACATTGATGTCCTCGGGATTCGGGACGTAACCGATCGCAGTCTCCTTAGCATCGACCTTACCCTCGCAACGGGCAAGGATCCAAAGAAGGACGCGCATATTGTCACCAAAGCCGGGCCAGATGAAGTGTCCCTCGTCATCGGTACGGAACCAGTTGACGTGGAAGATCATCGGCGGGTTGGGGATCTTTTTGCCCATATCGAGCCAGTGCTGCCAGTAGTCACCCATGTTGTAGCCAACAAAGGGACGCATGGCCATAGGATCGCGGCGGACAACGCCGACGGCGCCGGCAGCGGCAGCGGTGGTCTCCGAGGCCATGATCGAGCCGACGAAGGAGCCGTGCTGCCAGTTGAAGGACTGGTACACCAGGGGAGCCGTCTTAGCGCGGCGGCCACCAAAGACGATGGCAGAGACCGGAACACCCTTCAGGCCGTTGAACTCAGGCGAGATGCAGGGGCAGTTGGCGGCAAGAGCCGTGAAGCGCGAGTTGGGATGCGCGCCGCAGGTGGACTTATCCTTCTTATCGTACTTGGTGCAATCCCAAGGATTGCCCTTCCAGTCGATGGCGTTACCGGGAGTGGGAGGATTGTCATTGAGACCTTCCCACCACACGGTGTTGTTCTTCGTATCGTGAACCACGTTCGTAAAGATCGTATCACGCATCGTGGTAGCCAGAGCGTTGGGGTTGGACTTTTCGTTGGTGCCGGGGGCAACGCCGAAGAAGCCGTTCTCGGGGTTGACGGCCCAAAGTCTGCCGTCCTCACCGACGCGCAGCCAGGCAATATCGTCGCCCACACACTCAACCTCATAGCCCTCCTTCTTGTAAACAGCGGGAGGAATGAGCATGGCAAGGTTGGTCTTACCGCAGGCCGAGGGGAATGCCGCGGTGATATACTTTTTCTCGCCGTTCGGGTACTTGACGCCGAGGATCAGCATATGCTCGGCCATCCAGCCCTCCTTACGGCCAAGGTAAGAGGCAATACGCAGGGCAAAGCACTTCTTACCGAGCAAAACGTTTCCGCCGTAGCCCGAGTTGACGGACATAATGGTGTTGTCCTGAGGGAAGTGAGTGATATAGCGGTTCTCCTCATCGATGTCGGCACGCGCGTGCAGGCCCTTGATGTAATCGGGGCTGTCACCCAGCGCCTCAAGGACGTTCACACCGACACGCGTCATGATCAGCATGTTAAGAACAACGTAGATCGAGTCGGTCAGCTCAATGCCATACTTGGCAAAGTCGGAACCGACAACACCCATCGAGTAAGGGATTACGTACATGGTGCGCCCCTTCATCGAGCCGGTGTAAAGCTTTTTCAGCTTGGCGTACATCTCGGCAGGATCCATCCAGTTGTTGATGTTGCCCGCCTCCTCCTTGGTGGGGGTGCAGATGTAGGTTCTGCCCTCAACGCGCGCAACGTCATTGATCGCAGTGCGGTGCAGGTAGCAGTTGGGGAGCAGCTCCTGGTTCAGCTTGATCAGCTCGCCGCTGGCGCACGCCTCGGCACGCAGGGCATCGGCCTGCTCCTCAGTCCCATCGATCCATACGATCTTGTCGGGCTGAGTCATCGCGGCCATTTCTTCGATCCACTGATTGACATACTTGTTGGTGGTCATGCTTCTTTCTCCTTGTGAAAATTGAAAATGTAATAATACTACTTCATTTATCATTATATCATACGCTTTTTTGTTTTGCAAGACAAAGGTGTGTATTTTTTCTTAATTTTCAATATATTCTTGGGCGCCAAGGAAAACTCTCCGCATAAAAGGCAAGCATACGATAAAAGGCGCCTCGCGCCACCCCATTTTATCCTTATTTGGTATTATTTGTATATTGCTCACAAATTTCTCTTACAATTTTCGTCGTTTTTTCGGCACTTGGGGTGTTGAAAGCAGTGGAAATATGTGGTAAAATAAATATATCCACAAATTACCAATTAAGGAGAAAAAACCATGGACGTAACACGCAAGATACTCATAGCCGATGAAAGCGCCGATCAACGCCGGGCGCTCCGCGAAAACCTGCAGAAGGCAGGATACCGAAACATTGAGGAGGCCGTCAACGGAGAGGACGCCCTCATTAAGATCGACAGGCTCCATCCCGACGTTGTCATTGTCGACCTTTGGCTTTCCAAGATCGACGGCATCGGTGTGATCCGTAACGCGAAGGGATTGCGCCACGCCTCCTTCCCTACCCCGATCTTTATTCTGGTATCGCTCATCTCCAATCAGAACATTTTTGTAGAGGCAACGGCTGCAGGCGCCGACTACTGCATTCTGAAGCCCTACGACTGCAAGGCGCTCATCACCGAGATCGAGGCAATTGCGACCCGAAAGGCCGCACCGCAAAAAACGCTGACGGCAAAGCCGAGCGACCACGAGATCGAAACGCAGGTCACAAAGATCATCCACGAGATCGGGATCCCCGCGCACATCAAGGGCTACCAGTATCTGCGTACCGCGATCATTATGACGATCAACGATAACGAGATCATTAACTCTGTAACCAAGGTGCTGTATCCCTCGGTGGCGAAGCGCTATCAGACCACCACCAGCCGTGTGGAGCGGGCCATTCGCCATGCCATTGAGGTGGCGTGGGATCGAGGCGATATCGACACCCTGAATTCCTACTTCGGCTATACCATTCAAAATAACCGAGGCAAGCCCACCAATTCTGAGTTTATTGCCATGATCGCCGATAATATGCGGCTGAAATACAAGTTATATTAAAAGAAGGCCCCAGATTTCGGGGCCTTCTTTATTTGATCTTATAGAACTGCTTTCCGTCTCCGTAAAAGGTAATGTCGCCGTCCTTATCGGTGCGGAAGATGCTGACATCCGCCTCACGCAAGCGCAACAGGGTGGCGGAATGAGGGTGGCCGTAAGCGTTCCCCTCGCCGCAGGAGATGACGGCGTACCGAGGGGAAACCGCCCGAAGAAACTCCTCCGAAAGCGAGGTGGAGGAGCCGTGGTGTCCCACCTTAAGCAGTGTGGAGGACAGAGCCTCCTTAGGATACTTTGCGAGCATATCCGCCTCGGCCAGCGCGGTGGCATCCCCGGTCAGCATCAGGGAAAGCTCATCAAAAATCACGCGCATAACAATGCTATGGTCATTGAGGTCATCGTACCCCCGTCTTTCGGGAGATAGTATCCTCAGCGAAAGATCCCCGTAGGTAAGGACCCGACCGTCATATGCCTCAATAACGCGTGTACTGCTCCCCTCCAGAGCATTCAAAAGCCCGGCAAAGACATCCCCCTCTTGAACAGCATACGGCATGAGACAGTCGCCAACGTCAAAGGCCTCAAGGACAGCCACCGCACCCCCGATGTGATCGGTGTGCGGGTGAGTAAGCACAAGGCAATCGATAGAGGAGACGCCCTGCCGCCGCAGAGCAGAAAGGACATCCTTTGTTACACGCTCATCGGCCTCGCCCGTATCGACAAGGACCGTGACCTCGGCGGTGCGGATAAGGATAGCATCCCCCTCACCAACGTCAATGAATTGCACGCGGATCTGTCCGTCCTCCACAGCGGCATCGCCGGAACCACAGGAAAACAGCGAGCCAAGAAGGAGAAGCACGACAGAAAGAAGGCATAGAAAACGCTTCATTTTATGAGAGATCGCGGCGGCCGAGGAGAGCACGGTTAAGTGTGACCTCATCGGTGTATTCGAGGTTTCCGCCTACGGGAACGCCGTACGCAAGGCGCGACACCTTGACGTCATAGGACGACAGCACGCGCACAAGATACATGGCCGTTGCCTCCCCCTCCACATCGGGATCCGTGGCAACGATGACCTCCTTCACCTCGCCCTCCGCCACACGGTCGATAAGGCCGCGAATGCGGAGCGCATCGGGCGTTACGCCATGAACGGGAGAAAGAGCACCGCCAAGGACATGGTAGAGTCCGCGATACTCACGCACACGCTCAAAGGCAAGGATATCGCGCGCATTTTCCAAAACGCAAATGGTGGAGCGATCGCGCTCGGGATCGGCACAGATCGGACAAACATCCCCTGTGGAAAAGTTACCACAGACACGGCAGCTCCGAATGCTCCGCTTAGCATCCGTCACCGCTTCGGCAAAGGCCTCAGCCTCCTCATCGGAAAACGAGAGGACAGAAAACGCCATGCGCACAGCACTTTTGCCTCCAATGCCGGGCAGGCGACGGAACTGCTCGATCAGCCTTTGCAGGGGCTCTGCATATTCCATCATATCAGAAGAGCCCCGGCATACCGGACATTCCCGGCAGATTCATCCCGGCCGTGATCTTCTCCATTTCGGATGCCGCAGACTCCTCCACGGTACGAATGGCTTGGTTGATGCCCGCCATGAGAATGTCGGACAAGGTCTCAATATCGTCGGGGTCCACGATCTCAGGCTCGATTTCAAGAGCCGTGATCTCCTTTTTCCCGTTGATCGTGACCGTAACGGCGCCGCCACCGGCGGAAACCGTGTACTCCGCGGCCTCAAGCTCGGCCTGCTTTTCCTGCATATCGGCCTGCATTTTCTGCGCTTGCTTCAGCATATCGGCCATGCCGCCGCCTTGGGGAATTCTGACTTTCATATGTGTACTCCTTTACTCAGCTTCCGCGAGGGCGCGTTCCAGCTCCCCGAGGATAGAATCACTTTTTTTAGCGGTCTCGGTCTGTATCTCAACCGAGGCAACGGGTACCCCCGATACTCCCGTGGCGACCGCACGAATGGTGGCCAGGGCCTCCTCTTTATTAAGAAGCGTAAGGAAAAAAGCATTTCCGACGCGAACGACCAGATGACCGTCTCCGGAAATGGCGGCGCGGGAGCCGTTCAGAGGCGCGGCCATGCTGGCGGTCTGACGGCCGATCTCCTCAGTCACCTCACGCCAGCCCGTAAAGGCACGGTAAGTCGGTTCCCCTGTGGGCGCCGCGGTGGAAGCCAAAGGGGCCACCTCCGCTTTTTTCAGCTCAACCGCATCGGGCTTTTCCGCCTCAGGTGGCGGGGTCTTCTTGGGGGTGGGGATAGGCGCGCCACCACTGCGAAGAAGCGCCATGCCGTTTTCAAGCTCCGCAATACGGGCAAGAAGGCTCTCCTCCCCCGTAGAAAGACGGGGCTCACAAAGGCGCGTCAAAGCAAGCTCCGCAATGGCGCGGCGTGAGGCGCCCGCACGCTGCATACGGCCATACGCCTCTTCGAGAATGCGGGCGTGATACACCAGCTGCTCCATAGTGAAGCGTGCGGAAAGCTCACGCAGGCGCTCGGTCTCGGCATCGGTGAGGTCCAGATACTCGGCCGCATTTTTTGCGGTCTTCATTACGGTCATGTCTCTTGTGCAGTCAATGAGATCACGCCAAAACACGGTAAGATCGCGTGACGACATGACAAGATCGCGCACCGTACCGTAAATCTTTGCATAATCGCGGTCGGCCACCGCTTCCATAAGGGCATATCCCGCCTCACGGTCGCCCGCGCCGCAAACGTCGGCCACCAGGGCCTCGTCGATCGTCTCCTTCATTCCCGCGCAAAGCTCAAAAAGGCTGATAGCATCACGCATGCCACCAACAGCAAGACGGGAAAGGAGCCGCGCGCCTCCCTCGGTGAGACCGATCCCCTCATGGGAAGCGATGTGCAAAAGGCGTTTGGCAAGCACCGCACCGGAAATGCGGCGAAAATCGAAGCGCTGGCAGCGGGAAACGATGGTGCTGGGGAGCTTATGAAGCTCCGTCGTGGCCAAAATGAAAATCACGTGCGCCGGCGGCTCTTCAAGGGTTTTGAGGAGGGCGTTGAAGGCGCTGCCCGTCATCATATGTACCTCGTCAATGATATAAACGCGGTACTTAAGCTCGGCCGGGGTAAACACGATCTCATCACGGATATCGCGCACATCGTCAACACCCGTATTGCTGGCGGCGTCCATTTCGATCACGTCGGTAGCGGTGCCCGCATCGATCGAGCGGCACGCCGTACAGGCGTTGCAGGGATTGCCGTCCTTCGGAGAGAGGCAGTTCACGGCCTTGGCCAGAATCTTGGCACTGCTCGTCTTACCCGTTCCACGCGAGCCGCAAAACAGATACGCGTGGCTCAGCTTCCCCGCGGCAACCTCATATTTCAATATTTCTGTAACCTGATCCTGACCCCAGACGTCGTCAAAATCCACAGGCCGCCATTTGCGGTACAGCGCACGATACATGCTATTCCTCCGTTACCTCCGCCAATAAAGTCCTCGGCGATAAAATCTTTTTGTTTGCCGCGGCTCGGCTTGAAGGGTGTAAAAAAAGCGGCCTGCGGCAGATGGGTGCTCCCCAACGGCACACACGGCCCGCATTCAAGCTCCAAGGGTCGGATAAGACCATACACCATAAGATCGAACACTTCCTTACATACGGAAGCCGCACCGTCCGCTCCGAACAGGCGTCCTTGCGGCACACCGGGGAATCCGCTTAATGCTGCTTGGTCTCCCACCTGACATGGTTCACAGCCCCCGATTGCACAAGACCCATTCTTCAACGCGGACCGCATACGGCGCAGACTACACAAGAAAGGCCCTCAAATATGGAAATCACCCCTGCTATAGCGGATTTCAGGTACAAGGCACCGCTACCGCCCCGGCCAGTATGGTCCTATCCGGCCCTTGGAACTTCATACATATAGTATAGCAAAAAAGCAAGGCTTATGCAATAGAAAAAAGAGAAAAAAGTATGAAAATCGCAAGAAGCCCCCTCAAAGAATAAAGCCGCCGTCCACCCCAAGGATCTGCCCGGTAATAAAGCCTGCGCTCTCCCCCGCAAGGAAGAAGGCTGCCTCCGCCACCTCACACGCATTTCCAAGGCGCGAAAGAGGCGTGGCATCGACAAGGACGCGTTTGTCCTCCTCCGAAAGAGCGGCATTCATCTCGGTGTCAATGACACCGGGAGCAATGGCGTTGACGGTGATACCCGAGGGGCCAACCTCACGCGCAAGCGCCAGCGTCATACCGTTGATCGCGGCCTTAGTGGCGGAATAATGCACCTCACAGGAGGCGCCTACCCTGCCCCACATGGAGGATACGTTGATAATGCGCCCCTCTTTTTTGGCGATCATGGCCGGAAGAACGGCACGGCAGTAGTAAAAAGCCCCATGGACGTTGACAGCAAAGATACGTGCCCACTCCTCCTCCGTAAGATCGGTGAGCAACGAAAAGGAGGAAATCGCCGCATTATTGATAAGGACCGAGGGGGCGCCGTACTCGGCCGTCACCCTCTCGACGGCGGCCGTCACCTCAGCGGCAACAGCCGTATCGGCGCGTACAGCCAGCGCTCCCGTCTCAGCAGCCAAGCGCGAAGCGGCCTCACAGGCTCTTTTATAGGTAAAGGCCACGCAATCCCCCGCTTCAGCAAAGCGGCGCACCATTTCCGCCCCGATGCCGCGCGAGCCGCCGTTGATGAGTACCGTGCGCATTCCCAGTTCCTCCCAAGCTTTCAATATTTCTCACTATTATCATACATCTTTTTCATACAAAAGTCAATTGCAAATCGGCAGAGAATATGCTACAATGGAAATATCAAAGGAAGGAGCCCACTATGATATTTATCATCGAGAACGATCATAAGATCCGCGACCGTGAGCGCCGCCGCTTTTATAAATTTCCTCTCAACACCTGCGGATCTGCCTCCCGCTATGCAATCGAAAAGATCAGTGACTATCCCGTCACCGCGATCTATATTCCCAACATTGACACCGTGCCAAACCCCATAGAGTTTTGTCGTAAGCTGAAAAAGGCTTACCCCTCTCTTCCCCTCATCGTGACCGTACCAAAGACAGACAAGATCGATCTTGATACGCTTTATCGCGTCACCGACAATATGCCCAACCGCCCGCTTGCTACAGTACGCCTTGCCGAGATCATTTGTGAGCTGTCACGCCTTTACACAGGGCGCGACTTTATTGAGTGCAAGGTGAACTCCGCCCTGAAGCTGACGATCTACGCGCACGTGGCCACCGTCCACCAAAGGCTCTTATCCTTTAACAGCCAAGCCCTCTCGGTGCTGCGCCACCTCGCCGAGGCCTATCCGCGTTACGTCCCCACCGAGGAGCTGGCGCTTTGCACAGGCGTTCACCGAGGAAAGCGCTCGCCGGAATCGGTCCGCTTTCAGATATTTAAGATCAATGCTAAAGCCAAGGCCAGAACCGGCCGCCCCATTATCGTATTTAAGCGCGGTTGCGGATACACCGTCTGTCACCGCTGATCTTGGCAAGAAACAAGCCGCCTCCTGCATATACTGATAAGGACCGACTGCCGTCGGTCCTATCTTATCTAAGGGGGCACCGTTATGCCACACGTATTCTCTTCCGCGGCATTCCACCTTGTTTATCTTCTGCTTGGGATCGGTAGCGCACAGAGCTTCCCTCCCCCTCTCCCGAGTGTCGAGGAGCGCCGCCTTTTTGCGGCTATGAAGGAAGGCGACCGAGGAGCGCGAAAGCGCCTCATTGAGCACAATCTGCGCCTTGTGGCCCACGTGGTGCGGAAATACTACACCTCCTATCAAAATCCCGACGAGCTGGTTTCTATCGGCAGTCTTGGCCTTGTGAAGGCCATTGATACCTTCTCCCCCGAAAACGGCGCCCGATTTGCGACTTACGCCGTCAAGTGCGTACAAAACGAGATCCTGATGTTCTTCCGCTCGCAAAAAAAGCTTTCCTGCGAGGTGTCGATCAACGAAACCATTGACGTTGACCGTGACGGCAATCCCCTCACCTACATAGACGTCATCAGCAGCGACGAGGACATCACGAGGGAGCTGGATCTCCGTATCCATGCCGAACGCGCCTACCGCTTGATCGATGAGATCCTTGACGAGCGGGAGCGGCGCATTATCACGCTGCGCTACGGCCTCGGCAAGGCGCCGCCCCTCACCCAGCGCGAGGTGGCCGACCACCTGAAGATCTCGCGCTCCTACGTAAGCCGAATTGAAAAACGCGCCCTCGGTAAGCTAAAGGAAAGCTTTGGCCCCTTTGTTCCGTCCTTTGACGATCCATAATGAAAATGAGAGCGAGGATACCGTTTGAAGTACCCTCGCTCTTTTTCGGGCTTGCCCTTCAGAAGGCAAGTCCTCTTTTTATTTGCGAATGTAGGCGGGCGCTACAGGTTCGCCGCCCTTGGCAGCCGACTCAACGGCCGCAATGCCGACAGCAACCGTGTCGGCACCCTGGTAAACGTCACACTCAAGCGCCGTGTCATTGAGGATGGCCATTGCCATATCTCTGATCTCGGCACCGACGTTGTGATGGTTGATCTCAACGGGAATCTTCTGGTCGGGATACATATGCTTTCCGTTGTCGGTCACAGCGTGGCGGTACAGAGTAATCTCAGGAGACTGGTTGTCACAAATAATGGTACCCTTGGTGCCGTAGAGGCAGGTACGCATCGTGTAATTTCTCTTAACGCCGATACCGCAGAAGATTTTACCGACAACGTTGTTCGGGAACTGCATGATTGCGATGGTGCAGTCGTCAACCGGCCAATCGGTAAGAACCTTTCTGTTGGCAAGAGCCATAACCTTGGTAGGATCGCCGGCGATCCAACGGAGAAGGTCGATCGCGTGGCATCCGCCGCCGATGATGCTGTAACGCAGATTGACGGGATCCTTTCTCCAAAGGGGCTTCATGAACTCATAGTCGTGAGCATACTCGGACTCAACAAAGAAAAGATCGCCGATCTCGCCTGCGTCCACAAGCTGCTTGGCCTTAATAAAGCCGGGGGCCTTACGGCACACCTGACCGGTCATAAACTTCTTGCCGCTCTTCTCGGCCGCCTCGGCCATAAGACGGCAATCCTCGATGGACTGCGCCAGAGGCTTCTCGCAGAGAACGTGATAGCCCGCCTCACAGGCAGCAACCGCATGCTCTCTGTGGATCTGGTCGGGGGTCACGAGGATAACGCAGTCAAAACCGCCGGCCTTGAGCATTTCATAAAAATCCACGTAATAGGGAACCTTATGACCCTGACCGAATTTTCTTGCGAGATCGGGAACGTTATCGCAAACGCACGCAAGCTCAGCAACATCGGCATTCTTTAAGATCCCCTGAATATGCGCTTGACCGAGGCCGCCAACGCCAACGACGGCAAATCTTACCTTTTTCTCTGCCATTTTGATTTCTCCTTAACAAAAAACATATTTCGAGCAATGCTCCTGAGGCTATTATAGCATAGTTCCCTTTTATATTCAATACATTTTTTTGATTTTTTCTCGCTTTATTGGGCAATATTGAAATATTTTTATCATCAGGGGAATGGAGAAAAGCTCAGTTTTTTGCAATTGACACCACCCTGTTTGTTTTTTGTATAAAAAAGCGCCATCTGCCCCACAATAGTTGACAGAGACACCACATGAAAGGAGAGTTTGTATTATGGTTATGGACAGAATTGCCCTGATCCTTGCGATCATCGGCGGTCTTAACTGGGGTAGCATCGGTCTTTTTCAGTTTGACATCGTGGCTTGGATCTGCGGCGGCCAGACGTCTATCGTTTCCCGCATCGTTTACGTTGTTGTGGCATTGGCTGCGCTCTGGTGCGTCTCGCTCCTCTTCCGTACGGGAGAAGAGACCGAGGTCACCGCGCATAACGACTGAATACAAAAAAGGCCGATCGGCTCCGATCTCTCGGAACGGTCGGCTTTTTATATCCAAAAGCGGAACGCCGACATAGTATAAAAACGGAGAACAAATTCCCGCGGTGTGATTAAGGAAAGGGATTTTGTGACAGAATAACTACAAATACCGTGGAAAGGAAACAGTGAGACCCGATGAACGTCAAACGCGGTGACATCTATTACGCCGACCTTTCACCCGTTGTCGGCAGTGAGCAGGGCGGACTGCGCCCTGTGCTAATCATACAAAATGACGTCGGCAACCGCTACAGCCCCACCGTCATTGCCGCAGCCATAACCAGCCGCATGGACAAAAACAAGCTCCCGACCCACATTGAGGTGTATGCCGCGCGGGCGGGCCTCCCCCGCGATTCCGTGATACTTCTTGAGCAGATCCGCACGCTTGACAAGCGCCGCCTGCGCGAAAAAATGGGACACCTTGACGAGGGAGCCATGGCCGAGGTCAACGATGCGATCTCTATCAGCTTCGGCCTTCCCGTGCTTTCTGACTACACTACATCAGAAGGACCGCCCACCGGCGAGCTGACTGCAAAGCTGCCCGAAGTTTTTTAAGAACTTTGCCACATATTCTCTCCTATGCTCTTGATTTCGGTAAAAAATTATGCTATAGTATTCTGTGTGAGCAAAAAATACCGAATTTCAAAGGAGAGAAAACATGGCACTCGTAACCACAAAGGAAATGTTTAAGAAGGCCTATGAGGGCGGCTACGCTATCGGCGCCTTCAACATCAATAATATGGAGATCATTCAGGCGATCACCGAAGCCGCGGAGGAGGCTAAGTCCCCCGTGATCCTTCAGGTCTCGGCCGGTGCGCGCAAGTACGCTAAGCATGAGTACCTCATTGCCCTTGCCAACGCCGCCGTTAAGGACAGCGGCATTGACCTGGCCCTTCACCTTGACCACGGCGCGGATTTTGAGATCTGCAAGTCCTGCATCGACGGCGGCTTTACCTCGGTCATGATCGACGGCTCTCACCATTCCTTTGAGGACAACATTGCCCTCACGAAGAAGGTCGTTGAGTACGCGCACGCCCACGGCGTTGTGGTTGAGGGTGAGCTTGGCGTTCTTGCCGGTGTTGAGGACGAGGTCAGCGCTGAGTGCTCCTCCTACACCCGCCCCGAGGAGGTCGAGGAATTCGTTTCCCGCACGGGAGTTGACTCGCTGGCGATCTCGATCGGTACCTCCCACGGCGCCTATAAGTTCACGCCTGCCCAGTGCACGCGTAACGAGGAAGGCATTCTCGTTCCTCCGCCTCTCCGCTTTGATATCCTTGCCGAAATTGAGAAGCGCCTGCCCCTCTTCCCCATTGTCCTCCACGGTGCCTCCTCGGTGCCTCAGGACTTTGTGAAGGAGATCAACGCGCTTGGCGGTAAGATGCCCGATGCTGTCGGAATTCCCGAATCCCAGCTGCGCGAAGCCGCCAAAATGGCTGTATGTAAGATCAATATCGACTCGGACATCCGCCTGGCCATGACCGCCGGTATCCGCCGCGTGATGAGCGAGCAGCCCGACGTGTTTGACCCCCGCACCTACCTCTCGGTGGCACGCACCGAGGTCAAGAAGATGGTCACACACAAGATCCTCAACGTCCTCGGCTCTGCCGGTACCCTTTGATCCCAAAAGCCCGCCCTTCGGCGGGCTTTTTTACGTCTATTTCAAAGGTGCGGCTCATAGAATGATAACGACAGAATAAAAAAGGAAAGAGGTCGTCTATGAACCGTTATGCGCCCGAAGGCACCCTGATCACCACACCCGAAAATCACGAAGCCGTCTCCTCTCTCGGGGCACTGGAGCGCGCCCTTGAAAAGCAGACGATACTGGAGGCCATCGCCCTTATGTGTGACGGCGATTTTTCCCTTCACTTTGATCTTGGCGGTACGCCCGCCCTCATGCTGCGCGAGGAGGTGCAGTATTCCCGCAGAAGCGAGCCGATCAAGGATATTGCCGTCTTGACGCGTGTGGGAAAGCCCTGCGTTTTCAAGGTGGTGGGCTTTACCCGCCGCGAGGACGGCGCCACGGTGGCCCTGCTTTCCCGCAGAGCCGCACAAGCCGAATGTATGGCAAGTTATATCGATACCTTAGAGGTGGGGGACGTGATCCCCGCCAAGGTAACGCACATGGAAAGCTTTGGCGCCTTTGTGGACATTGGCTGTGGGATCGTTTCCCTTCTTTCCATTGATTGCATCTCAGTCTCCCGCATCTCGCACCCCTCCGACCGCTTCACGGTGGGCGAGCGCATCTACACCGCAGTGCGCCGCATTGATGAGGAGGGGCGTATTTACGTCACACACCGCGAGCTGCTTGGCACGTGGGAAGAAAACGCCGCGCTGTTTGCCCCCGGAGAAACCGTGATCGGAACGGTGCGGAGCGTGGAAAGCTACGGGATCTTTGTGGAGCTTTTGCCTAATCTTGCGGGGCTTGCCGAGCTACGAGAGGGCGTTAAGGTGGGGGATACGGCCGCGGTCTACATCAAAAGCATTCTGCCCGATAAAATGAAGATCAAGCTAATCGTAATCGATGCAAACGCCGAGGAGCCCGTCCGTGGCCACCGCTATTTTTTAACGCCCGAGGACACCCCGCACATCGACCGTTGGGTCTATTCTCCGGAGGGAGCCAGCAAAAGGATCGAAACGGTGTTTTCCGTATAACCGCCCTCGCTTTTTCTTCTGTAGCCCTTGAAATTTGATGTTTTATTGGGTATAATAGAAAAAAACATTCAAGGAGAAGGGTTATGAGAGACTGCGAAACCGAGATCCGCGAGCGCGTTGCCTTTATCAAGGATCTCTTGGCCGAGGCCCACGCCGACGGCATCATTTACGGCAACAGCGGCGGTAAGGACTGCACGCTGGTGGGGGCGCTCTGCAAGCTGGCCTGCGAGAATACCGTGGGCGTGATCCTGCCCTGCTCCTCGGGCCGCAATTACGGCTCCGACCGTGACGATGCACTGGCCGCCGCCGCGACCTTTGGCATCGAGCAGCGCACGGTAGACCTCACCCCTGTGCGCGAGGCACTCCTTTCCTCGCTGGAGGGCGCCACCAAACCGAACGCGCAGGCTCTTACCAACATTGCCCCGCGCCTCCGTATGACCACGCTTTACGCCATTGCCGCCGCCGAAAACCGTATGGTGGCGGGCACGGGCAACAAGTGCGAGATCTTTATGGGCTACTTTACCAAATGGGGGGACGGCGGCTCGGACTTCAACCCGATCGCCGATCTGACGGTGGAGGAGGTCTATGCCCTTCTCTCCTATCTCGGCGCTCCCGAGAGCATCATCAAAAAGGCCCCCTCCGCAGGGCTTTACGAGGGCCAGACCGATGAAGGCGATATGGGCGTTACCTATGCCGCCGTGGCCGATTACATGGCGGGCCGCCCCGTGAGCGACCACGACCGCGCCATTATCGAGCGCTATCACGCAAGGAGCGAG
>JAZRAU010000083.1:0-24156 GCA_045634705.1 Eubacteriales bacterium
CCTTACGCGATCGTCAATGGAAACGTTCCCTTCTTTGACGAGGAGGATCTGACCACGGCCTCCTACGAGTTTTTCAGCCCGCTGGATTCGCTTGGGCGGTGCGGCGTGGTCATGGCGTGCATCGGCACCGACCTCATGCCCACCGAGGAGCGCGGCTCGATCGGTATGGTCAAGCCCTCGGGCTGGCACACCGTGAAGTACGACATCGTCAGCGGCAAGTACCTGTACAACCGCTGTCACCTCATCGGCTTTCAGCTGACGGGCGAGAATGCCAACGAAAGGAACCTCATCACGGGCACGCGCTACATGAACGTGGACGGCATGCTCCCCTTTGAGGACATGGTGGCGGCCTACGTCAAGGAGACGGGCAACCACGTGCTGTACCGCGTGACGCCCATTTACACAGGGAACAACCTTGTGGCCAACGGCGTTCTGATCGAGGCCTATTCGGTCGAGGACGGGGGCGACCCCATCGACGGCATTTGCTTCAACGTTTACGTCTACAACGTCCAGCCGGGCATCACGATCGACTATGCGACAGGCGCAAGCCACCTGTCGGACGAGGCGCCCCCCGCCCCCGAGGAGCCCGGGGACGGCACCGAGGACGAGGAGCAAAGCTATATTCTCAATAAAAGCAGCAAAAAATTCCACAAGGACAGTTGCTCCCACGCATCCTCGATCAAGGCAGAAAACCGCGCCGAGTTCCTCGGCGACCGCGCCGACCTTATTGCCGACGGCTACGAGCCGTGCGGCACCTGCAACCCTTAAAAAAATTACAGATCCCCCTTGACAAAACGCCTCCGATATGATATCGTTTTGATATCAGAAACATTGGAGGTGTTTTGTTATGCAAGAAAAGATCCTGACCACGAAGAAGCGCGGTATGCCGGTCCTTATTCTCTTTATCCTCGGTTGTCTTATCTCGCTGGCCCTCATTGCGGTGGGCGGCGTGCTTATGGACGGAGGCGATGAGACCGTCCTCGGCGGTGTCCTTTTCGGCATCGGTATGGCGTATATCTGCCTTTGCTGGATCCTCATTCCCGGCTTTAAGGTGTTAAAGCCCCAGGAGGCCCTGGTGCTTACCCTGTTCGGTAAGTACGTCGGAACACTGAAGGGCGACGGCTTTTACTTTGTCAATCCCTTTTCGGTGGCGGTCAACCCCGCGGCCAAGACCAAGCTGAACCAAAGCGGTGACGTTACCACCGCGGCAAGCCCCCTGCCGAAGCAGGGCGCGGCGGTTGAGGTGGCCTCCAAAAAGCTCTCGCTGAAGGTGATGACCCTCTCGAACAACCGCCAGAAGATCAACGACTGCCTCGGTACGCCCGTGGAGATCGGCATTGCCGTGACCTGGCGCATCGTGGACACGGCGGCGGCGGTGTTCAACGTGGACAACTTCAAGGAATATCTCTCCCTGCAATGCGATTCCTCGCTCCGTAACATCGTCCGCCTCTACCCCTACGACGTGGCACCCGGCGTGGATACGACAGGGGACGGCCTGGCCGATGACGGCTCCCTGCGCGGGTCGAGCGAGATCGTGGCCTCGCGCATTCGTGAGGAGATCGCGGGGCGCGTCCGCGAGGCGGGCATTGAGATCATCGATGCGCGCATCACCTACCTTGCGTATGCTCCCGAGATCGCCGCGATGATGCTCCAGCGCCAGCAGGCCTCCGCCGTGATCGACGCGCGCAAGATGATCGTGGACGGGGCCGTGGGTATGGTGGAAATGGCGCTTGAGCGCCTCGCCGCCAACGGCACGGTGGCCCTTGACGAGGAACGCAAGGCCGCCATGGTCTCGAACCTCCTTGTGGTGCTTTGCGGCAACCGCGATGCCCAGCCCATTGTGAACTCGGGTAGCCTTTACTGATGAGCGATAACGGAAAAAAGCAGGTGCCTCTCCGCCTCTCCGAGCGACTGTATGCCGCCCTTGTCTCCTGGGCGGAGGACGATTTCCGCTCGGTCAACGGGCAGATCGAGTATCTTCTCAGCGAGTGCGTGAAGCAAAGGAAAAAGAACGGCCGCTACGTGGGCGAGGAGATCGACGCGCCCCTTGACGTCACTCTGCCCGAGGATACCAAGGCGAAAAAGTAAGGGAAGATGTATTACGTATATATCCTCGCCAGCAAGACCAATTCCACCATATACATCGGAGTGACGGGCAACCTTGAACGGCGCCTATACGGGCACAAAAACGAGCTGGTGGACGGCTTTACGAAGAAGTATCACGTTCACAAGCTCGTATACTTTGAGGAATACTCCGAGGTGGGCGATGCCATTGCGCGGGAAAAGCAGCTGAAGCGCTGGTCGCGAAGCAAAAAGAATTGGCTCATTGAAACCAAGAACCCTACTTGGGAGGATTACCTACCGCCCGTGTCATTCTGAGCGAAGCGGAGCCGAACTTTTCCACCGAGATCCCCAACGTCGCTACGCAACGTTGGGTCCTCGCTCCGCTCGGATTTCGACGGCGTCCGCCCGTGTCATTCTGAGCGCAGTCGAACGGCGAAGCCGCACCGAGCAAAGCGAAGGTGGAATCTCGGGCGGACTCTGCTCAGGATGACAGTCGGTGGAAAAGCATGAGCCGATGCTAAATGAAATATCGGACAACAAATAAGTAAAAAACAAATCCCCTTGCCTCGCAAGGGGATTTGTGCTATACTAATGGTGTATTCTACGAAGGGAGGTGCGCGGAGTGATCCATTACCTTATTGTTTTCCTGATCTCCATGGTGCCGCTGATCGAGCTGCGCGGAGCCATTCCCTACGGCCTCTCGTTTGGCCTTGATCCCTTTTTGACCTATGCCCTCGCCATTGTCGGCAACTGCCTGCCTGTGCCCGTGATCCTCTTTTTCGTCAAGCGGGTGCTTCTTTGGATGCAGGGCTGCCGCGTGCGCTTCTTTAACCGCGTGGCAAGCTGGGTCATAGAAAAGGCGCAAAAGGGCTTCCGAAAGGTGCAGAAGTACGCCGTCCTCGGCCTTTACCTCTTTGTGGCGATCCCCCTGCCCGGCACGGGCGCGTGGACAGGCGCCCTCATTGCGGCGATGTTCGATATGAAAAAGCGCTACGCCTTCCTGTCGATCTTCCTCGGCGTTCTGACCGCGGGGATCTTAATGTCTCTCATTATGGGCGGCATCCTCGGCGGGCTTTCGTTCCTTTTGTAAGGAGGGCGTATGGACGGACGCAGGATCGGCCACTGCCCCTTCTGCGGACGCCGTATTATCTCGAAGTGGAGGAATAAGGGGCCCCGTATTTACAAAAAGAGCAAGCACTGTGTGCTTGCTCTTTTTTATATGTCCACCGAGGGGAAATCCGAGAGGAACCAAACGCGCTCCGGGGGGAGGGTGAAGGTCTTGCCCGAGAGGTAGTCGAGGGCGGTCGGCTCGCCGCGGAAGGTGAAGCCGAGGCGGTAGGCGACGAGCGCCTGGTGGTGGTAGCCGTCCCGCTTATCGGCGGCGTTTTTGCCGTACTTGCCGTCGCCGACGAGGGGGTGCCCGATGTGGGCCATGTGGGCACGGATCTGGTGGGTGCGGCCGGTGAGGAGCGTGACCTCAAGGAGAGAGCGCTCGCCCGCTGTGGCCAGCACCCGATAGCGCGTGCGGATCTCTTGCGCCTCGCGCGGCGGGTCGCGGTCAAAGATCCTGACGGTCTTGGTGTCCTCGTTGCGGAGGAGCCAGGCCGAGAGCGTGGCCTCGGCGGGGACAGGAATGCCGTGGACGGCGCAGAGGTAGCGCTTATCGAGCTCGCGCGCCCGGATCTTCTCGTTCATCACGCGGAGCGCCTCGGCAGTCTTGGCGGCAATGACGATGCCCGCCGTATTGCGGTCAATGCGATTGCAGAGCGCGGGAGCAAAGGACTGCTCGGCGCGGGGGTCGTACTCGCCCTTTTGGTAGAGGTAGGCCCAGAGGTGGGTGATGAGGTTGTTCGTGCGGTTGCCCTCGTCCTCATGGACGGGAACGCCTGCGGGCTTATCGACAAGGAGGATGCTTTCATCCTCATACACCACGTGGACGTGCGGCGTTATGGCAGAGAGGACGGACACGCGGTCATCCACCGCACCGAAGAACTCCTCCGAGAGAAATAGCTGGAGGACGTCCCCCTCAAGGAGAATGTCGGCAGGGTCGGTGCGCTTGCGGTTCCTTTTGATCTTTTTGGTCCTCACGGACTTATAGAGCAGGGATTTCGGCAGGTCGGGCAGGGCCTTGGCGAGGAATTTGTCAAGGCGCTGGCCCGCGTCGTTTTTTCCTATGGTAAGTTCTCTCATCTTATCTTTTGGCGTGGCGGCGGGCGGCCTCGGCGATCGTGGCGGCGGCCTCCTCAATGCCGAGGACGTGGCTGTCGAGCAGGAGGTGGTAATTCTCGTATTTGCCCCACTTGCCGCCCGTATAGAAGTTGTAATACGAGGCGCGGCGGCGGTCGGTCTTGGTGATGAGGTCAAGGGCCGCGGTCCGTGAGAGCTCAGGGTGGCGGAGCATCACGCGCTCACACCTTGCCTCGGTGGGTGCAAAGATAAAGACCGAGAGGCGCTGCGGCTCCTCACGGAGGATGTAGTCGGAGCAGCGGCCAATGAACACCCCACTGCCCTCCGCGGCGCGGTCACGGATATAGTCGGACTGGTGCATGAAAAGGCGATCGTTGATCGGCAGGTGCGTGGCGGCGGTGGTGGGGATATGGAAATGCGCCCCCATAGCGAGGGTGTACAGCAGGCTGCTGGCCGCCTTCTCATCCTCACGCTCCGCCACGTCGGGGTGGAGATCGCCCGCCTCGGCCGCTCCCGCAATGATCTCACGGTCGTAAAGCGGAATGCCCAAAAGCTCGGCAACACGATTGCCGATCTCGCGGCCGCCCGAGCCATACTGTCTTGCCACGGTTACAAGGATCCTTTGCTGCATAACGGTCTCACCTTTCCGGAAAATTTTAGCGTATTTCTACCCTTAGTATAGCATATTTCCCCCATTTTGTAAAGCGGTTTCCGAAAGGGCGGGCCGCCGCTTGCATTTCTTATAAATTAGTGATACAATAAGAGTATCAAATTCGATTGTTTCGGAGGGAACTATGGCCGAGATCACACCCGCGCTGACGGCGCGCATCGATGCTTTTGCCGAGAGCGATCTGCATATCCCCGTAAAAACGCTGATGAGGCGGGCGGGCGAGGCCGTGGCGCTGGCGGTCGAGCGTAGGGCGCCGTCGGGCGCGCGCGTGCTTATCTTTTGCGGCGGAGGCAACAACGGCGGTGACGGCTACGCCGCCGCCTGCCGCCTGCTTGCCGACGGCTACGAGGCGCTGTGTGTGGACGCCCTGGGCGCCGGCCAGCGGAGCGAGGAGGGTCGGCATTTCCTTGCCGAATACCGCCGCGTGGCGAAGGAGCCCCTCTCGCTCGGTGAGGCCGCCGACATGACCGCCGACGTTTGCGTGGACGCCGTCCTCGGTACGGGAGCGCGGCTGCCGCTTTCGCCGACGTTTGCGGCGCTTGCCGACGTGATGCGCGCCTCAGCGCCCTACCGCATTGCCGTGGATCTGCCCCTCGGCGTGGATGCCGAGGGCGGTCGGGTGGACGCCATGTGCGTTCCCGCCGACGAAACGGTGTGCCTCGGCTTTGCCAAGGTGGGCCTCTGCTCCTACCCCGCGCGGGGCGTTGTGGGCAAGCTCACGGTGGCCGACATCGGCCTTGACACGCCCGCGGTGCGCGCGGCCTTTGCCATTGGCCATCACACACTCACAAGCGACACTGTCCGCGGCCTTTTGCCAAAGCGCGGAGAAAACACGCATAAGGGGAGCTACGGGCATCTTTTGCTCCTTACGGGGAGCCGGGCCTACCGCGGGGCGGCGCACCTCGCCGCCAGGGGGGCGCTCCGCATGGGCGCGGGGCTTATCACGCTGGCCGCCGACGAGAGCGTGCTGGCGGGGGTACTGCCCACCCTGCCCGAGCTGATCCTTGTGCCGCTGTCCGAGGACACCCCCCTCCCCACCGAAGCCACGCGCGGCAAGAGCGCTATCCTTATCGGCTCTGGCTCGGGCGCTACCGCAGCGCTCGGCGAGCGCCTGCAAGCCCTGCTCTTTTCCGATGGCGGACCGCTGGTCATTGATGCCGATGCCCTCACCGTTTTAGCCGAGCGCCTTGGCGTTGCGACCTTAAAGTCGGCAAAACGTAAAGTTATCCTTACACCCCACCCGGGGGAAATGGCACGGCTCCTTGGCACCGACGTTGCCGCGGTGCAGGCCGACCGCCTGAACCTTTCGCGCCGGTTTGCCGCCGAGCATGGGGTAACGCTTGTCCTTAAGGGGGCAGGCACCGTGGTGGCCGAGGGCGAGCGCTTTTCTATCAACACCTCCGGCACGCCCGCGCTCGCCAAGGGCGGCAGCGGTGACGTTTTGGCAGGAGCGATCGCCTCGCTCCTCGCTGCGGGGGCCGCGCCCTTTGAGGCATCATCCCTTGCCGTGTGGCTTCACGGCGCGGCGGGCGAGCGCCTTGCCGCGGTGTATTCGGAGGCGGGCGTGCGGCCATACGAGCTTGCCGACGAAATGGCGCGCCTTCTCCGTGAGGTGGAGGCATGAGGGGGCTTTGCGTGCTGCTGGCTCCGAGTGAGGAGGATTTTACTCGCACGCTGGAGCTTGAGCTTTCCGAAATCTTTGACCGGGTGGCGGTGTGCGAAAGCGCCAAGGGGTTCACCGGTGCTTCTCTCCTTGTGGTCGACCTCGACACCCCCGCCCTTTCCCTGAAGGCGACCGAGGGAGTGGCCGAGCGCCGCCTTGGCTACTCGCGCCGTGCCGATGTGACGGCCCCCTTTCCCGTCCTTCTCCGCCCCTTCCGCATGGAGGCGTGGCGGAGGGCGGTGCAGATGCCCGATACCCCCGTCCTCTCCATGAGTGAGGACGGCACCGCCGTTCTTCTCGACGGTGAGACGGTGGCACTCACCGCGCGTGAGGCGGCGCTCCTTTCGCTTCTCTTTCGCGCCGAGGGGCGGCCCGTCTCACGCGCGGCGCTGACAAGCGCCGTCTTTCCCGATGCCGACGATCCCGATGCCTCGCTCAACGTCTACATCCACTATCTCCGAAAAAAGCTGGAAAGGAACCGTAAGCGCGTGATCCTCGCCCACCGTGGCGGCGGCTACTCGCTGCTTACGAAATAACGCTATGCCCACTCTCGTATTCGGTGCCTTTGGCACGGGAAAGACCACGTACGTATTCGAGCGTATTGCCGCCGACCTTGCGGCAGGGCGCTCGGCCTTTCTCGTGGTTCCCGAGCAGAACACCGTCAGCGTGGAGGCGGCTGCCTGCCGCCGTCTTTCTCCCTCGGCGCCCCTCTCCTTTGAGGTGACAAACTTCACGCGCCTTGCCGATACCTACTTCCGCCGCTTTGGCGGTGTTGCCGAGCGCAGCGCCGACGAGGGAACGGCCCTGCTCATCCTGCGCGACACCGTGGCCTCGCTGGCGCCCGCGCTCTCGGACCGCCGCCGCGTGGACACCGCGCGCATTCTTGAGGTGAGCGCCGCGCTCCGTGAGCTTTCCTCTGCGGGGATCGATGCCCTCCGCCTTTCCGATACCGCCGCGGCGATCGGGGAGGAGGCGCCGGCGCTCTCCGGCCGCCTTTCCGACCTTTCCCTTGTGCTGGCCGCCTACAAGGACGCCCTGGAGGCACAGGGCAAGCACCTCGCGGGAGAGGAGCTTGTACGCCTTGCCGAGATCCTGGAACGAGCGCCGCGCGAGGAGGGCGTTTGCTTCTACTTTGACGGCTTTACGAGCTTTACCGCCGTACAGCTCCGTATTATGAGCGCCCTCTCAGCCATAGCCGAGGTGACGGTCACGATCCCCATGCCGAGGGAAAACGACACCGGCTCCTTAGCTTACGCCGAGCCCGAGCGCACGCTCCGCGACCTTTCCCGCATCCTTGCCGAGCGCGGCCTTCGAGCCGACACCGTGGCCCTCTCCGACAACCGCCGCGTCCGCTCGGAGGCCGTCAGGGAGCTTGGCCGCCGCCTGTTTACGCCGCACCCCACCCCCCTCCCCGAGGGCACCCAGGGGACCGACGCGCTCCGTGTGTTTGAGTGCCGCACCCCCTTCTCCGAGGCCGAGCTGTGCGCGGCCGACATTGCCCGCCGCGTGCGTGAGGGCGCCGCGTACCGCGATTTTGCGATCGTGGCAAGAGATGCGAGCGCCTACCGCGGCGTTCTCGACACGGCTCTTGCCCGCCACGGGATCCCCGCCTTTTTCTCGCTCCCCACCGACCTTTCCGCCTTTGAGGCGACCAAGCTCATCCGCACGGCCTATGCCGTCACCGCGGGGAGCGCGCGCCGCGAGGATGTCATTACCTATATGAAGTGCGGTCTTTCGGGCATCAGCCCCGACGACTGCGACCGCTTTGAGCTTTACACCGAGCGCTGGGGGCTTTCGGGCCGCCGCCTGCTGTCCACGCCCCTTCACCTTCCGCCCGAGGGCTACCGCGGCTTCCGCAGTGAGGGTGAGCGCGCGGCCTCAGCGGCTGCTCTCTCGGCCCTGGAGGAAACGCGCAGGCAAATGGCCGAGCCGCTGGCTCTGCTCGAAGCGGTTAGTAAAGGAGAGTTTACAATCCGTGAGCACTGCGAGGTGCTGTATGAGTTTTTGACCCGTCTTGACGTGGACAAGCGCCTCTACGACCGTGCGCGAGAGCTGGCCGATGCGGGCGATCCCGCCCGTGCCGACGAGTACGCGCGCCTCTTTGGTGCGATCACCGAAACGCTGGACCGCCTGGTCACACTCACCCCCGACAGCCGTCTTACGGCCGAGGACTTTTCCGAGCTTCTCTCACTTCTCTTTGCCTCACAGTCGCTCGGCACGATCCCCACACGGGCCGATGCCGTGACGGTGGGCAGCGCCGACCTACTCCGCCCCAACGAGCCGCGCCATGTCTATCTTCTCGGTGTGAACGACGGGGTTTTTCCCCGCACCGCCGCGGCGGGAGGCGTGTTCTCCCCGGCCGAGGTCGCCCTTTTGGGCGAGCACGGCATTGTGCTGGACGGTGACGAGGTGGTACGCGTCTCGCGTGAGTGGTTCTGCTTTCTCCGCGCCCTCATGGCCGCCTCGGAGACCGTGACACTCTCCTATACCCTCTCGGACTTTGCCTTTAACCGCGTGGGCCGCGCCGAGGTGTTGGATAAGATCCTCTCGCTCACCCTTGGGGCTGTGGTCATCCGCCGCGAGGAGGAGATCCCCCTCTTTGACCGCATCTTTACGCGGGAGGCAGCGCTCTCGGCACTGGGAGGAAAGCTTTCCCCGGCCGAACGCCGCGCTGTCCTTGCCACACTCCCAAAGGAGGAGAGAGAGGCGCTCCTTGCACTGGAGGGGCCGCTGGTTGAGCCAATAGCGCGCCTTGGCGCCGAGGCGCTCGATCGCCTGTACGGCAAGAAAATGGGCATGAGCCAGAGCCGCATTGAAAGCTATATTGCCTGCCCCTTCTCCTACTTCTGCCATTACGTTCTTCGCCTCTCGGAGGACGAGCGTGCGCGGCTTGGGAGCGCCGACATCGGCAACTACGTCCACGCCATGCTGGAGCATTTTCTGGCCGAGCGGACGGAAGGGCTGACCGACGAAGACATCCACGCGCGCATTGAGGCCCTGACCGAGCGCTACCTTGCGGAGCTGTTTCCGAACGGGGCCGCCCTCCCTGCGCGCGTGCGCCACCGCTTTCTGCGCCTCGCCGCGCACACCGAGCGCCTCTTACGCGAGCTGTGCGAGGAGCTGGATACCGTCGGCTACACGCCGATCTACTTTGAGTACGAGCCCTCGATCGAGGACGAGAGGCGCGCCGCGCCCCCCGCCTTTACGCTGCAGGACGGCACGCGCGTGACGCTCTACGGAAAGATCGACCGCGTGGACGTGTACCGTGAGGACGGCAACGCCTATCTGCGCGTGATCGATTACAAGACAGGCACCAAGAAATTCTCGGTCGAGGACGTGCTCCGCGGCCACAATATGCAGCTGCTCATCTACCTCTCCGCGCTCTACAAGTGTGACCGCGCCGCCTTTCTAAAGGCGCTGGGTGTTGGGGAGGGCGGCCGCATCCTGCCTGCGGGTGTGCTGTACCTCAATCTTTCGCTGAGGACCCCCACCGTCTCCTCGCCCGAGGAGGCCGACGCCGAGGGGGCCTGCACGCGCAGCGGTCTGCTTCTCCACGACGAAAAGAGCCTTGGCGCCATGGATCCGACAGGCGAGGGGCGCTTTATCCCCATTAAGACTACCAAGGACGGCAGTGTCTCGGCGGCGTCAATGAAAAACCTGGCAACGCTTGAGGAAATGGGCCGCCTGCTCTCGGACGTTGAGGGCATCGTCAAGGGGGCCGCCGAGAGACTGCGCGGCGGCATCGCCGATGCCACGCCGCTGCTTGACAAGGGGCGCGAAAAGACCTGTGAGAACTGCCGCTATTACCCCGTTTGCCGCAATACGGGCGGCAAGCGCAAAACCGAGGAGTGAGCCAATGAAAAGCGAGTTTTGTGTCACGGGCATGGCCTGTGCCGCCTGCCAGCGCCACGTGGAGGGGGCGGTCAGCTCCCTTCCCTTTGTGCATCGGGTGAGCGTCAGCCTCATCACAGGGAGCGTGAGCGTCCTTCATGACGGCGATCCCGAGGCCATTGCCGAGGCGATCCGCCGTGCGGGCTATGGGGCCGAGGTGGCCCCGCGCGGCGGTGTGACGCTCCCCGAGCGCGCCGCCGTCACAGGGCGCGAGGTGCTTTCGCTTACCTTCTCCCTTCTCCTGACGCTTATCCTCTTTCTTTTGTCTATGGGGCCGATGCTGGGGCTTCCCCGCCCTGCACCTCTCGATCCCACCGTGGGCGGCGGAGCGAGGCTTCTGCTTACCGAGCTTTGCCTTACGCTCCCCCTCCTTTACGTCGGCCGCCGCTACTTTCTGCGCGGCGCCGCCGCCGTCCTTCACCGTGCGCCCACCATGGACACGCTGGTGGCGCTGGGTGCGGGCGTGGCCTTTTTGCACGGGGCGGTGCTGACCGTGCTTTCCCTGTGCCTTTCCGACCGCGCGGCGGGATACGCCGAGAGCGCCGAATTTGAGGCCACGGCCATGATCCTTTTCTTTGTGACGGTCGGTAAGACGCTGGAAGGCCGCGCCAAGGACAAAACGGCCGATGCCCTCCGCGCTCTGGCGGCCCTGGCACCCACCACGGCCACGGTCCTGCGCGACGGCGAGGAGATCACCGTGGACACGGCGGCGCTCGTCAGCGGTGACCTTGTGGTGCTGCGGACGGGGGAGGCCGCCCCTGCCGATGGCCGCGTGACCGAGGGCTTTGCCACGATGAACGAGGCCATGCTGACGGGCGAGGCTCTGCCCGTCGACAAGGCGGTGGGTGACAGCATCCGCGCGGGGTGCCTGACCGTCGACGGGCGCCTCATCTTTGCCGTAGAGGCCGCGGGCGAGGACACCGCCCTTGCCGAGATGATCCGAACGGTGAGCGAGGCACAAGGCTCGGCGGCACCGATCTCACGCCTTGCCGACCGCGTGAGCGCCGTGTTCGTTCCCGCGGTCACGGCCGCCGCTCTCCTTACCTTTGTCCTCTATTTTGCTATTACGAAAAACGCGACCGAGGCGCTCCGCCACGCGATCAGCGTTCTGGTCATCTCCTGCCCGTGTGCGCTCGGACTTGCTACCCCCACGGCGATCATGGTGGCCACGGGGCGTGCCGCCGCCGAGGGGATCCTCATCAAAAGCGGCGCGGCGCTCGAAACGCTCGGCCGCATCGACACCGTGGCCTTTGACAAAACGGGAACGCTCACAACCGGCGCCATGCAGGTGGCCGAGGTCGTTCCCTGCGACGGCATCTCGAGGGCGGAGGTCCTCGCAACGGCCGCCGCCGTGGAGGGAGCCTCCCTTCACCCCTTGGCCGAGGCGATCCGCCACGCGGCCGAAGGCGAGGGGATGATGCTCCCCACTGCCACCGACTTTCTGACGGTTGAAGGGCGCGGCCTTGCCGCCGACGTTGGCCCCGACCGCTGCTTTGCGGGGAGCGCCGCGTTTCTCAGCGAGGATGTGGGGCTCTCCCCGGCGCCTCTTTTCGAGGCATCGGAGCGCCTTTTGGGCCTTGGGTATAGTATTGTTTACGTTGCGCGCGAGGAGAACCTGCTTGGCGTGATCGGCATTTCGGACAGTGCAAAGCCAATGGCAGGGGAGGCCGTGGAGGCCCTCCACCGCCTTTCGGTACGCACGGTGATGCTGACGGGGGACAACCCCCGCGCCGCCGCACGGATCGCCGAGGCGGTCGGTATCGGTGAGGTGCGGGCCTCTCTCACACCCGAGGGAAAAGGGGAGGCGGTGGCCGCCCTTTCTGCCGAGGGGCGGTGCGTGGCCATGGTGGGAGACGGCATTAACGATGCTCTTCCGCTGGTCCGTGCCGAGCTGGGCATGGCCATTGGCGCGGGCGCCGATGCCGCGATCGCCTCGGCCGATGTGGTCCTGCGCCGCAGCGATCCGCGGGATGTGGTGGCGGCACTCATCCTTGGACGGCGCACAATGCGTATCGTACGCCAAAACCTCTTTTGGGCGCTTGTCTATAACGCGGTGTGCATTCCCATTGCAGCGGGGGTGCTGGTGCCGATCGGCATTTCCCTGACACCGGGGCTTTCGGCCGCAGCGATGTGCCTTTCCTCCCTCTTTGTGGTATCCAACTCCCTGCGGCTTTACAGAAAATCTTGACGGTGCCGCAAAAATGGGGTATACTGTAAGTAGAAGCCCGAAAGGAGGCGCCTATGAGAAAGTATATCCTATCGATCATTTCGCTGGTTCTGTTCCTGGCCGCGACGGCCTTTTCCGCCTATCTTGTCATCGAGCTTCTGCAGCTTCCCGAAAACCCGACCGACATGAGTGCCTCGATCGGCAAGGGGCTGTCGGTGGCGATCTCAATCATCTTTTTTGCCATTGCCGCCATTGTGCAGGCCGTGGCCGCGATCTTAGCCCTCATTGGGTTTATCATCGCCAAAAAAACACTCGCACCGCGAAAGACCGTGTGGCTGTACGCCGTTCAGACGGTACTGCCGATCGTTATGGCGGTGCTGCCGTTTCTTTTCCTTCCGTCGTAAGGGCCATTCGCCAAGGGGAGGCGTTGCTTTTGCAACGCTTCCCCTTTTTGCATATACTGTAAGTAACAACTTCTTTGGGGGTGCTTATGAGACGATGCAACGGGCAATCAGACACGGCAAATGAGATTACCTGTCCTTATCTTGAGGGGCAGCGTGGGCCGCGCGGGTATCAGGGGATCCGCGGGCCGCGCGGTGTGCCGGGGGAGCGCGGAGAGCGTGGCCCCATGGGGCCACAGGGCCTGCGGGGGGCGCAAGGCGAGCGTGGGGAGCGCGGCCCCTCGGGGCCGTGCGGCACGCCCTTGGGCTTTGCCGCCTTTCTTGCTCCACCGCCCACCGCCCCCCTGACGCTTTCCGAGGGTCAGGCCTTTCCCTTTCGAGTAGACGGCCCCAAAACGTCCGAGGACGTCACCCGTGTGGGAGACGCCGAGTTTTGCCTCCGAACACGCGGCATCTATGCCGTTTTATGGCAGGTCTATCCGCAGGGCGGCGGCCGCCTTGTCCTCTCGCTTGACGGCTGTGAGATCCCCTGCACGGGAGCCGAGGTCCGCGCGGCGGGCGCACCGCTGTCGGGCATGGGCACCGTAGTAACGGCGCGGGAAAATGCGCGTCTTGCGCTCACCGTGCCCCACGGCGGCGCGTGTGTGACCTTCCTTCCCTTTACGGGGCGCGGCGCCCCGCCCACCGGCACGCTTTGGGTGATACGCGTGGGTTAAGGGGGAGGCGCGGCCACCGCCGCGCCGCGCTTTCCCGAAAACTCGCACGAAATTTTGAAAAGGGCTTGACAAACAGCGCATTTTCGGCTATAATGGAGTTCACTACGGAGAAGTACTCAAGTTGGCCGAAGAGGCGCCCCTGCTAAGGGTGTAGGTCGGATTTAACCGGCGCGAGAGTTCAAATCTCTCCTTCTCCGCCATAAAAAAAGCACCCCTTGTGGGTGCTTTTTTTATGGCGCGGAGCGATTTGCCCCTCGCTGTGCCGTCACTCGCGAAAGCGAGTGGCGCAGATAACCGAGCGAAGCCGTGTCTGCAAGCTGGCTTGCAAGCACGCGAGCGAAGGTTGCTCCGTGGGCGTTGCGGCCACGCCGCAACAAAAGCGCGAGAGCGCCAAGCGCCACAGGCGCTTGCAGCCCACAGGGAGCAGAGGGAGGGCAGATCGCGACGAGAAGGGCTTGCCGCCGCAGTCATAACATTAAATTTCAGCTTTTCTTTGTTGCTTTGCCATAGGAAAAAGGGGTTGAAATTTCTTGCCATGTGTGCTATACTGATACTGCTGAACTGACCAAGCAGTTTCAAACAATCACTTTTATTTTGTGGAGGTTCTTATGAAAAGACTACTGGGTATTCTCTTGATGCTTTGCCTTTTGCTTTCCTGTACGCTTGCCTTCACGGCCTGCGGCGGCTTTGGAGGTGGCATGAGCGAATCGGAATGGGGTGCGGCGTTGGATCTTAGCAACGTCACCAAGGTTTCCTGCACCATTGATGACGGAGACGTCGTAAGAGACGTTCAATACGACGGCGAAAACTATTCGGAGACCGTAAGATCACCCGAGAGCGAGCAGCCGACCAGCGCTGTCCGCTGGATCAAGGACGGCGACCGCTACGTGGCGTACCATCAGGCGAGCGACGGCTACTGGGACGGCACCGAGGTAACGGCGAGAGATTTCTCTGAGTACGTTTCCGTCTCGAGACCGACCTATTTCTACAACTATGCCGTGCTCTTCCCCCACGATGCCTTTACCCTCAACGGTGAGACGGGCGTGTATGAGGCCGCGGAGGTCTCCCCCGATTACGGCGGGGCCATTGGCGATTTTGGGCCCTCCTACTTTGACGTGAAGATCTCCTTTGAAAACAAAAGAGTCACAAGGATCGAATATTCAGACGGCAAGATCACACGCATCCTGACCTTCGCCTATGACGGCTTTGTTATCTCCGCGCCCGCCGATATCCGTCCGACCGGCCCAATCGCGACCGAGACCGCCTGGAACACCGCCCTGGATCTCTCCGCCTTTGACAACGTGTCGATCGTTCAGACGCAGGGAAATACGACCGTCAGCACCTTCCTCTGGGACGGCACCAACCTTCTCGTTGAGGTCTCGGGTGTTGGCATCCTGGTGGTCAAGGAGGGCGACAGCTACTATAAGTACATGAAGATGTCGAGCTCCGCCTGGGGTGAGAGAATGGCCAGCAACGAGATCGAATACAATGCGTACGTCACCGCCTACCTGCACAACGCGGAGATCTATCCCTTCGAGGAGTTCCAATACAATCCGACAACCGAAATGTATGAGGCAGACGCTATCGACCAGACCGGTGACGGCGTGACCGTTACCGTCACCGACGTTAAGATCCGCTTTGCCGACAACAAGCCG
The DNA here is from genome assembly GCA_045634705.1 of Eubacteriales bacterium. Lineage (GTDB taxonomy): Bacteria > Bacillota > Clostridia > Oscillospirales > CAG-272 > UBA1740. Next base: position 15,415 of record JAZRAU010000083.1, read on the forward strand.
GACACGATCTCGTATTCGTACCACGGAGGCACGACGGTGATGACCTATACCTACACCGACGTGACGATCGACCTTCCCGCAAGCGATCCTCAATAAGGGACGACCGCCAAACCGCGTTCTCCCAAACCGAAGTCCCAAAAGGCTTTAGAAGGAGCTTGTATCCCGTGTGGGATACAAGCTCCTTTTAAGTCATGGCGGAGCGTTTCCCCCTGCCGTCATACTTGCAATCGCCGTGCAGGCGTGGTATAATGGCGGTAGAGTTGCCTCATTTTTAAGATAACGAGGGTGCGATATGTCCAAGAAAAAGAAGATCATCCTGTCGGCAACGGCGGCCGTGGGTGCGGTCCTTTTGGGCCTTTGCTGTTTTTTGTGTGTGCGCCATTACTCAGAAAATCGGATCGCCTTTACCGTCAATGATACGCTGGCGGACGGCGGCGGCAAGGAGGCCACCGTCATTCTTCTCGGCGGTCAGTCCAACGCCTCGGGATGCAGTCTTGACGCATATCTCAAGGAAAACGTTTCCTCCGAAAAGTATGCCGAATACGAGGCGGGCTACGAGAACGTTTACATCAATTACTTATCCGGCGCCAATATGTCGCAGGGATTTGTGAAATGTGCAACGCTGCAGGGCGAGCTTCCGGGTGCGTTCGGCCCCGAGCTGGGGCTGGCGGAAAGGCTCAGCGAGCTGTACCCCGACAGGACCTTTTTTATCATCAAGTGTGCCTGGGGTGGCACCGATCTTCATTCGCAGTGGCTGTCTCCGTCAAGCCGAGGTAAGACGGGAGAGCTTTACCGCCAGTTCGTGGCATTTGTGGAAAGCAGTATCCGCTATCTCGAATCCAAAAACTACAACGTAACTATCGGCGGTATGTGCTGGATGCAGGGCGAATCGGACTCCTTTTCGGTGGAGCATTCCACGGCCTACGGCGAGCATCTTGATGCCTTTATCAAGGATCTGCGAGGGGAGCTGGCAAGCTACGCCCCGGAGGACGGCTTTGCCTTTGCCGATGCCTACATTGCCGAAAATCCCGTTTTTTGGGTGTATTACGAGGCCGTCAACCAAGGTAAGCGCGAGGTTGCCGCGCGCTCTCCCCTGAACGTTGTTGTGGACACGGTATCCGCAGGTCTCATCTGTACGGAGGAGCCAAGGGAAAACCCCGATATTCCGCACTACGATTCCCTAAGCGAGCTAAAGCTTGGGCACCTTTTTGCCGAGCATCTCACCCCGTTTTTAGATTAAACCGCGCGCTCGGCCATACCAAATAAAAAACGCCCTTGAGGCGTTTTTTTATTACAGCTCCAGCTTGCGGCAGAGGGCCTGCAGGGGCGCGGCGGTCTCCTCACGCAGGGTGGTGCTGTGGAAGATCTCACGGACGGCGTGGCGGCGGCGACGGCGGGTGAACAGGATCTCAAGCCACCGTCTTACGGTGTAAAAGGGATAGAGCCAGCCGTGGCGGGCAAGGCGGGGATAATAGCGTGAGAGCGTTTGCGGCGGGAGAAAGACGCGCCGGAAGAGGTAGGCAAGGCGGCCCCGCCCCGCGGTGGCGATCGCCACGCGGCTGTCAAGGCGGCCGTAGGTGCCCGAGCGCAGGATGTAGGCGCTCATGCCAAGCGTCAGCTCGGTATGGACGGCGGCGCCAAACCAGGCGTCTGCAAGGCGCACGGCGGCCTCGGCAAAGGGCAAAAGTCCGCCCTCGCTGAGAAGGTCGGGGAGAGCCTTGGCATCAAGCACGCCGTTCACCTTCAAAAGATAAAGATCAAGCAGGGGACGGATGCCGCACCCACCGTTTTTGAAGTGATAGGCGGTGTGGGCGATCGCGTAAAAGGCGAGGAAGGCCTCGGTAAAGGCGTGGCGGCAGGCGCCCTCGCTGACGGGGAGGGCGTGCTCCCACGCGCGGGCCAGCACGCGGTCCATGGCGGGAATGTTCTCCGAAAGCGAGAAGTGAAATTCCACGTGGGTGCCGTCGACGAGGTAAAGCGAGACATCGTGATACGTGCGGCGGGTGCGGCGCGCCCCCTCGCGCTCCTCGATGAGGGTGAGGGCGCGTTCAAGGTCGGCCTCGCGGACGAGGATATCAAGGTCACAGCTGGTGCGGTACCACGGCTCCGGGTAATAGCGCGAGATGACCGCGCCCTTCAGGGGAACGTAGGCGATGCCCGCGCCGTCAAGGGCGGCGGTGATGCGGTCGGCGGCGGCCATAAGGCGGGCCGAACGCGAGACGGCCACAAGGCGCGCCCGGCGCCACTCCTCACCCCACGCGTCGCTTGGCAGGGTGCCCGCTGCCTCAAGAGGCAGGCAGAGCAGGTGGGCAAGATCGTGGTGACGCGCCAACGCCAAAAGCGCGCCGGCCTCGCCCGCCGTCAGTGTGAGGGGGCGTGGCTCACCGAGGACGGCGGCGCGCAAGAGGGATAAGAGCATAGCGGCGGTGCGTTCCATAGACGTTCTTACTTTCTCCAAACCATTTTGTTGACGATGCCCGTATAGGACTGGATGAGGCCCACGACCTTGGTGGAGACGTTCTCCTCCACGTAATCGGGCACGGGGATACCGAAGTCGCCCTCCTCGTTCATACGGACGGCGGTGGCGACCGCCTGCAGAAGGCCGTCACCCTCAATGCCCGCGAGGACAAAGCACGCCTTGTCCAGCGCCTCGGGGCGCTCGGTGGAGGTGCGGATGCACACGGCGGGAAAGGGCTTGCCGATCGAGGTGTAGAAGCTGCTCTCCTCGGGGAGGGTGCCGCTGTCCGAGATGACGGCAAAGGCGTTCATTTGCAGGTGGTTATAGTCGTGGAAGCCAAGCGGCTCGTGGCAGATGACGCGCGGGTCGAGCGTAAAGCCCGAGGCCAGGAGACGCTTTTTCGAGCGCGGGTGGCAGGAATAGAGAATGGGCAAGCCATACCTCTCGGCGAGGCGGTTGATTGCCGTGAAGAGCGAGAGAAAGTTCTTTTCGGTGTCGATGTTCTCCTCACGGTGCGCCGAGAGAAGAAGGTAACGGCGCGGGGCAAGGCCGAGGCGCGAGAGGATATCGCTCGACTCGATCGCGGCGAGGTTCTCGCGCAGGACCTCCGCCATAGGCGAGCCTGTGACGTAGGTGCGCTCCTTGGGCAGGCCGCACTCGTGCAGGTAGCGGCGTGCATGCTCGGAGTAGGCGAGGTTGACATCCGAGATGATATCCACAATGCGGCGGTTGGTCTCCTCGGGCAGGCACTCGTCCTTGCAGCGGTTGCCCGCCTCCATATGGAAGATCGGAATGTGCAGGCGCTTGGCGGCAATGGCCGAGAGGCAGGAGTTGGTGTCACCGAGAATGAGGAGGGCGTCGGGCAGGGTGGCAGTCATCAGCTTATAGGAGGCGTTGATGATGTTACCGACCGTCGCGCCGAGGTCGTCACCCACGGCGTTCATATAGACGTCGGGGTCGGCAAGACCGAGGTCGCGGAAGAAGATGCCGTTGAGGTTGTAATCGTAATTCTGCCCCGTATGCGCGAGAAGGCAGTCAAAGTAGGTGCGGCACTTTTTGATGACGGCCGAGAGACGGATGATCTCGGGGCGCGTGCCCACAATGATGAGAAGCTTCAGTCGGCCGTCGCCTCGGAAAGCAACGTCGGAATAGTCAAGTTTTGTTTCCATTTTCATACCACCTCGAAGAATGTGTCCGGTTTTTGGGGGTCAAAGGGCTCATTGGCCCACATGAGCGTGACAAGGTCGCGCGTGTCGGAAAGGTTTTTGATGCTGTGGGTGTAGCCGGGGAGCATGTGGACAGCGGTCGGCTCCTCGCCCGTCACACGGAAGGAGAGGACCTCGTCCGAGCCAAGGCGGCGCTCCTCAATGAGGGCCTCGCCCGAGACCACGATGAAGAACTCCCACTTGGTATGGTGCCAATGCCGGCCCTTGGTGATACCGGGGCGCGAAACGTTGACCGAGAACTGACCGCAGCCGTCGGTACGGAGAAGCTCGGTGAAGCTGCCGCGGTCGTCAACGTTCCTTTTGAGGGGGAAGGCAACCTTGTCGGCGGGGAGATAGGAGAGGTAGGTCGAATAGAGCTTCTTCGCAAAGCTGCCGCAGGGGATCGTGGGCATCACAAGGGTTTTCGGCTGATTGCGGAAGGTCTCAAGGAGCGAAACAATCTCACCGAGCGTTGCACGGTGCGTCGTGGGGGCGGCACAATAGCGGCCGTCCTGGCAAGGGACGGTGCGGATGCCGTCAAACTCACAGCGGTGGGGGTGTCCCTCCAGGGCCGCAAGGACCTCGGTAATGAGGTCATCGATGTACAGAAGCTCAAGCTCTATGGCGGGATCGGTGACGGTGACGGGGAGATCGTTGGCGATGTTGTGGCAGAAGGTGGCCACGGCGGAATTGTAGTTCGGACGGCACCACTTGCCAAAAAGGTTCGGGAAGCGATAAACAAGGACGGGGGCGCCGGTCTCCTCACCGTAAGCGAAGATGAGTTCCTCGCCCGCGCGCTTGGAACGGCCGTAGTCGCTGTCGTAGCGGCCAACGAGGGTGGCCTGGATCGACGAGGACACGAGGACGGGGCAGGCGTTGTTCGCGCGGCGGAGAGCATCAAGAAGGCGCGAGGTAAAGCCGAAGTTGCCCGCCATAAACTCGGCGGGGTCACGGGGGCGGTTGACCCCCGCGAGGTGGATGACAAAATCGGCGCGGTGGCAGTAGTCGTCAAGCAGGGCGGGGTCGGTGTCCACGTCGTAAAGGTACAGCTCCCCGACCGAAAGCTGTGGGTGGGTCTTGTCGCGGCCGTCGGCTATGGCGCGGAGGGCCTCGGTGAGGTTACGGCCGACAAAGCCACGGGCGCCCGTTACGAGGATATTCATGAGAGGTCACGCCCCATGGCGCTAAGCTCCTCGCGGATATAGGGGAGCGTAAGAAGCTTTTGCTTCACGGCCTCAACGTCAAGGAGGTCGGTGTTATTGGAGTTGAACTCGTGGAGGGGGTTACGGTCGGCATCGCCCTCCTTGAAGTATTTGTCGTAGTTTAAGCCGCGGCTGTCGCAGGGGACGCGGTAGAAGGCACCCATATCGACGGCGTGAGCGCACTCCTCGTTGGTGAGGAGGGTCTCGTACATCTTCTCGCCGTGGCGGATGCCGATCGTGCGGATGTCGGCTTCGGGCGCAAAGAGCGCGGTGACGGCACGGGCCAGCACCTCGATCGTGCAGGCGGGGGCCTTTTGCACGAGGATATCGCCGCTTTTGCCGTGCTCAAAGGCAAAAAGGACAAGGTCCACGGCCTCATCAAGCGTCATGATGAAGCGCGTCATCGACGGCTCGGTGACGGTGATCGGCGCGCCCTGCTTGATCTGGTCGATCCACAGCGGCACGACCGACCCGCGCGAGCAGAGAACGTTGCCGTAGCGCGTGCAGGCGATCTTGGTGGCGCTCTCGCGGACGGTGCGCGCTTTGGCGACGATGACCTTCTCCATCATGGCCTTGGAGGTGCCCATGGCGTTGACGGGGTAGGCAGCCTTATCGGTCGAGAGGCAGACGATGTTGGAAACGCCCGCGTCGATCGCGGCGGTGAGGACGTTCTCGGTGCCGAGGACGTTGGTCTTGACCGCCTCAATCGGGAAGAACTCGCAGGACGGAACCTGCTTGAGGGCCGCCGCGTGGAAGATGTAGTCCACGCCGTGCATCGCGTTCTTCACCGAGGCAAGGTCGCGCACGTCACCGATGTAAAACTTGATCTTCTCGGCGACCTCAGGCATTCTGACCTGAAAGTCGTGCCGCATATCGTCCTGCTTCTTCTCGTCACGCGAGAAGATGCGGACCTCGCCAATGTCGGTCGAGAGAAAGCGGTTTAAGACCGCGTTCCCGAAGGATCCCGTTCCCCCCGTGATCAGAAGGGTTTTGTTAGTGAAAAGTGACATGGTTATGTACCTCGTTTTGTGAGTTTATGGATTCCTGCCTGTATAGCTCCGATCGTCAGATGCAGTACAAGCGACAGCGCAAAGGAAAGAGCGACGGCAACGGCGCATGACAAGAGATATCCGCCGCAAAGGTTTTGATAAACGAAAAACATGAAATACCCGTGAATAAGATAGAGGGGATAAGCAAGCTTGCCGGCAAAAAAGACCGCGCACTTCAGCGGCGAAAGGAGCGCCGTGATGCTCAGAAGGCCGGCAGCAAAGGAGGACTTCATCAAGCTATTGATGAGGGTAATGATATAGTGGTGTTGGGAACGCACAAAGGGCATTTGCTTTATCGCCAGAAGGGCGATCCCACCGCAAAGTAAAGCCGCGGAAATGAGGAGAAGAAAGCGTTTGCGCCCCGCAAGATGTGCCCGCGCCTTGGAAAGATCAAGGGCACTGCCAACCAGGACGCCCCCAAAAAAGGAAAGCGCTTGCTCCCCCTGCAAATTTTCAAAAAGGAAGAAGGAAGCGATAGCTACCGCGCCAAAAAACGAAAAACGAAGCTTTTGGTGCTTTATGAATTTAGTTCCCAGCCAGAAAAGAAGATAGCACGCGAACAAATATTGCATATACCAGCCATAGGGTGAGAGACGCTTGATGAAAATAAAGCTCAAAAGCGTATCAAGGAAAGGGCGCTGCAAAATCAGTGACGCAAGCGCCTCTACCATGAAGAAGGGCAGATACACCCCCACAAGCTTTTTCCACCAATATCTCGAAAGGCCGTTTTTCTTGTAGGATAGAGTCAACCCGTATCCCGAGCAGAACAAGAAGATTGCTACCCCAATTCCTCCAAGAGGGGTAAACCACGTCACCCCCGAATAATTGCCGAGGTGTCCGATAAGTATAATGAGGATCGCGACTCCCTTAGCATAGAGCGTGTGGTTCATATCCAAGAAGGCGAACGACCCCTTTTCTTGTCTTTTAGAAAAAAGTGACATGGTTATCTCCTTATCGGATTTTTAACAGAATGATAAACGTTTTCCAGTGCGCGACCGGAAGAAAGCCACGAAAAGTCCCTGGCCCGCAAGGTTCCTTTTTCCGCGATCTCCAAGGCCCTCTCGGGCTCATCGATAGCCAAGCGGATGCACGAGTACACATCGTCTGTCGAGCGCTGACCTACAAGAAGGCCGTCCTGCCCGTGATGGATGATCTCATCGGCGCCCGTACCAAAACATCCGCAGGTGAGCGTTCCCGCGCTCATGGACTCAAGATACACGCAGCCAAACGCCTCAAAATACGACGGCATAATGAACATATCGGCGTTTTTCATAAGGCGCGCGACCTCATCGTACTCCTGCCAGCCGAGGAACTCGACAATATCGGAGATGCCGAGCTCGGCGCACTTCTCCTTTAGTCGGGCTTCCTCCGGGCCTGCGCCCACCAGCTGAAGCCGTATCGGTAGGTTCTCACCCTTTATTCTCGCAACGGCCTCGACGAGATAGTCATGGCCCTTGATCGGAATGAGATTGGCAACCGAGATCACCGTGAATACCGTGTTTTTCTGCTTGCCCTCAGAGGGAAATCTTGCCGTGTCAACACCGTTATAGACCGTGAACAGCGGCACGCTGTCAAGCCTTTCGCGCACGGCGTTACACACCCTGTTGCTGACGCCGACGATAGCGGAGCAGGCCCTCAGGGAATTCATCCTCAAAGCGGTGTTTCGCTTGGAAAGCACACGGTGCAAAATGGTGCCTTTAACGTAATAATCACGCCACACGTTGAGGCCGTGGAAATGCTGGATAACGGGAATGCCGAGGGGCTTACAGTTTTTCAGCACGCTTGGCAAAATGCCGTGGGAAACAATGTGAACCGAAACAGCGTCGTAATTTTTCCATGCAAACGAGTCCAGCACGTTGCTTCTCGAATACAGCCACAAAAGGCGTGAGAGACGCCCCGCCTTTACGGTGGCGGAAAAGACCTTGAGCCCATTATGCTCTCCCTCGGAAAGCTTGGAAGCTTCGCTCCCCGAAAGTCTCGGGACGAGAACATCGACGGTGTGGCCAAGCTCACACAGGGCCTTGGCTTGCTGCTCGAGGTAAATGGCGTATTGCGGTCTTGCAGGGCTTGGATAGCACTCGGAAACAAACAGGATCCTCATAAGGTCTCTCCCTTCGGCGTGTACCAGCCGTCACGGTAATGCTCGGCGGGGCTGCCAATACCGTCCGAAAAGAGCCGAAGCCCGTCACCGCCCGAAAGCAGATGCTCGGCAAGCGCCAAAAAGCGCTTTGCGGCATTTTCCGCGTTCCAATGCTCATGTATGCTCCGATACGCCGCGCGGCCAAGCGCTTCCCTTTTCTCACCGTCAAGAAGCAGGAGCTTCAGCTTTGCGTACATATCGTCAAGGTGCTTTTCGCTATACAAAAATCCGTTTTCCCCGTCTCGGATAAGATAGGGGGCCGCGCCCGTGGCGCTATTCGCAAGAACCGCGCACGCGCTGTTTTGGGCCTCATTGAGAACGGCACCCCAGCCCTCCTGACGGTCCGACGTCATAAGGAACACAGCGCTTTTTTCCATATAAGCGCGCACCTCCTCGGGCTTCATAGAGCCGAGAAGCTTAACCGAGCCTTCAAGGCCGAGGGCCTTTACGCTCTCGCGTACGTCGCTTTCCATAGCGCCAAAGCCGATCATATTCAGCGTAAAGTCGATGCCGTCAGCCCGAAGTCGCCGTGCCATCTCCACGGCAAGCTCGGGGTGCTTCCAGTCGATCATACGCGCCGCCCAGGTGATCGTGCGGCTCTCCTTTTTCGCCATAAGGGCATCGATGTCATACTCATACGTGGCAGGGAAATACCCCCACTTGAACGCGCGGTTTTTGAAGGTTCCGA
>JAZRAU010000084.1:0-12922 GCA_045634705.1 Eubacteriales bacterium
AAGGGCGGGGCCGCCCAGCGACTCGACAAGGCCGTCATAGCGGCCGCCGCCGCAGACCGTGCTTTGGGCGCCGATGCCGTCGGCAATGAACTCAAAGACGGTGCGGGTGTAATAGTCAAGGCCGCGGACGATCGCGGGATCGACGGTATAGGCGATGCCCATGGCGTCCAGCATTGAGCAGAGCTCGTCAAAGTGAGCACGGCACCCCTCGCAGAGGTGGTCCACCGTACGAGGCGCGGCGGGGGCAAGGGCGGCGCACTCGGGATTTTTGCAATCGAGAAGGCGGAGAGGGTTACGGCCGAGGCGGTCACGGCAGGTGTCGCAAAGCGTGGCCTCGTTCGACTTGTAGTAGCCGACCAGCGCAGAACGGTAGGCGGGGCGGCAGCACTTACAGCCGATCGAATTGAGGTGCAGCCTGACACCGCTGAGGCCGAGACGGTCAAGCACCGAGGCGGCCAAGGCGATGGCGGTGGCATCCGACGCGGGGGCCTCGCTCCCGAAGGTCTCAGTACCGAACTGGAAGAACTCCCGGCTGCGCCCCGCCTGAGGCGCCTCATGGCGGAAGCAGTTGATGACGTAATAGAACTTCTGCGGCATGGCGGCCACGTGCAGGCCGTTCTCAAGGAGAGCGCGGGCGACCGAGGCCGTGCCCTCGGGACGGAGCGAGATCGAACGCCCCTCGTCACGGTCGGCAAAGGTGTACATCTCCTTCTGCACGACGTCCGTAGTATCGCCGACGCCGCGCACAAAGAGCTCGGTATTCTCAAAGGTGGGGGTGCGGATCTCGCCGAAGCCGTAGCGCTCGGCCTCCTCACGGACGATCGCCTCGATCTTTCGGAAAAGCGGGGTCTCGTCGGGAAGGATGTCCATGGTTCCCTTAATCTTCTGTATCACGGTGCTTTTCTCCCTTCAAAGAAACGGTAGGATGCGTCAAGAAGCTCGGTAAGGCGCGCCTCGTTCCCGAGGTAAGCGTGCATCCCAAGCAGGGCCTCAAAGGCGGTGGCCTGCCGGTAATCGGCATCGCTGGCGTGCTTTGGCCTTTGCAGGTGCTTCGAGTTCGAGGCGCGGCGGCAGAGGTCGCGCTCCTCCTCGGTGAGGTCGGGCTCCAGCGCCTTTAGTATAGCGGCCTGCGAGGCGGCGTTGACGATGCGCGCCGAAAACTCATGCAGACGGCCCGACTTGGCAAGACCCGCGGCCACGGCACGGCGGCGGATATCCAGGCTGTGAACGGCATCGCCAAGATAGGCGAGAGCCGCCACGGTCGGCAAAGACGCCGCAAGGATCCTTCCTTGCTCCATACGCATTCTCCTTTTGTTTAGCCGAAACGGACTTAAACCGATAAGGGTCTTGTCGGCAGGTATCCCAACCTGCTTCGGCAAAAGTTCCGGCTATATCCATGCTTTTCAAGATGAGCCACGGCGAAAGACATAAGGATGTATCGTCGAGGGCTTATTGGCATAAGTCCATTTTGGCTATTCCGTATTGTAGCACATTTTTCGCGCGCTTTCAAGTATTTTCTATAAAATAAATAATTTCGCGCCCGAGGTGCCTTGGGGCTTGCAATCGGCGGTGAGTTTGTGGTATACTGTACGGTGAAGAAAATTTGCCGAGGGATACCGAAATGACGAATATGACGTCCGAATACGCTTACATACAAAGGAACCTTGACGCGGTGAGGGAGCGCCTGGCCGCCGCTGCGGCCCGAGCGGGGAACCCCGTGCCGCGCCTCATTGCCGTGACGAAGAGCGCGACCGACGACGAGGTGCGCGCGTTGCTCTCCTTCGGGATCGATGCCATTGCGGAAAACCGTCCCCAACTCTTCTCTGCTCGCGCCGCCCTCATTGACGAGGCGGGCACCGGCACCGAGATCCACCTGATCGGCCATTTGCAGACCAATAAGGTCAAGACGGTTATTGAGCGTGCGGCGCTCATCCAGTCGCTGGACTCCGAGCGCCTGGCCGCCGAGATCCAGAAGCAGGCCGAGCGCCGCGGCATCACGGTGCCTGTGCTGATCGAGGTGAACTCGGGGCGTGAGGAGGCCAAGGGCGGTGTTCTCCCCGAAGATATCGACACCTTTGCCGTCGCCCTTGGCGCTTACCCCAATCTTGCCCCCGTGGGGCTGATGACCATGGGCCCCGATTGCGAGGACCCCGAGGACTACCGCCCCTACTTCCGCCTGGTGCGAGAGGCCGCCCTGCGCCTTTCGGCCGCAAGACTTCTGCCCGCAGCGCCCCTCCTTTCCATGGGTATGAGCACGAGCTATGAGGTGGCCGCCGAGGAGGGTGCCACGCACGTGCGCGTTGGGCGCACCCTCTTCCGCAAGGACGGCAACCAATAAAAAGTAAAGGAGACTTGACATGTTCCGCTTCCGCAAAGCCACTCCCCCCGAAAAAACGGCCGAGCCAATGCCGACGAGTACGCCCGCACGTACGGCGATACAGCTGAAGGTCATGCGTCCCGAGCGCTTCGCGGATGCACCCCTCATTGCGGACGAGCTGCTCTCGGGCCGCACGGTGGTCATTCACCCCGAGGGTATGGAGCGCGAGGCCCTGCGCCACCTCTTGGATTTCATCAGCGGTGTCACCTACGCCATTGACGGCAGTATGAAGCGCCTTGGTGACGGGATCACCTTCCTCGTGACGCCCGAGGGCGTTTCGCTGGCCGATGCCGAGGCCGAGGAGGCCGTGCAGCGCTCGGCCCCCGTGGCGGCACCGGTGCCCACGCCTCCCCCGCCGCCCGCTGTGACCGACCCCGTGGCGGCCATGTTCTCGTCGGTCGGCGACGACGACTGATCGGGAGGCGTCTATGATCCTTTTGACAGTTCTTTGCCGCACGCTTCTTTTGCTTATTGAGGCACTTCAGCTTCTGATGCTCGTGCGAGCCGTGATGTCGTGGTTTCCGCCGTCCTCGGGGCGCCCCGGGCCCTTCCGCGCGTTTGTCACGGGCGTGACCGAAATGGTCATAGCCCCCGTGCGGCTTCTTTTGGATCGCTTTGATTTCGTAAGGCGCTCGCCCATTGACATTGCCTTTCTTGTCACCTTTCTTCTATTATCCGCGGCATCGACCTTTCTGCCGCTTGTGTGAGGTATCCGATGCGAACCTGTAAGCACCCCAAGCTTCTTATTCTTTTCGTCACCCTTGCCGGCATTCTGCTCGATCAGGTGACAAAGCTCCTTGTGGACACCTGTATGGCGCTTGGCGAGACCATTCCGCTTTTTGAGGGCGTCCTGCACATCACGTATATCCGCAACCGCGGTGCCGCCTTTGGCATGTTAGCCGACAACCGCTGGGTCTTTCTCATTGTGTCGACCGTCACGATCTTAGCGCTCACGGTCTTTCTTATCCTTACCAAGATGCGCGATCCTCTGGCGCTCACGGCGCTTTCGATGATCCTTTCGGGTGGGATCGGCAATATGATCGACCGTCTGGCGCTTGGCTATGTCATTGATTTTATCGACTTCCGCCTTATCAACTTTGCCGTGTTCAACGGTGCCGACAGCTTTGTGTGCGTGGGGGCGGGGCTGTTCCTTCTTTCCACCCTCCTCGATCTTCGGAGGGGAGCATGACGTACACGATCGGGGCTGAGGCCAAGGGGCTGAGGCTCGACGCCTTTTTAGCCGAGGATCCCGCGCTCTCGCGCTCGGCGGCGGCACGCCTCATTGAGGACGGGGCCATTCTTGTGAACGGGCGCACCGAACGGCGAAGCTATCTTCTCCGCGAGGGGGACACAGTGGCGGTGACGCTACCCGAGCCCGTGGCCGACGAGGCCCTGCCCGAGGACATTCCGCTTTCTGTGGTATACGAGGACGAGGATATTATCGTCATCGATAAGCCGAAGGGCATGGTGGTCCACCCCGCGCCCGGCAACCCCACGGGAACGCTTGTGAACGCACTTCTCCACCACTGCCACGGCTCACTCTCGGGCATCGGAGGCGTGGAGCGCCCCGGCATCGTCCACCGCATCGACAAGGAGACGAGTGGGCTTCTTGTGGCGGCGAAGAACGATGCCACCCACCGCGCCCTGGCGGCGGCCCTTGAGGTACACGATGTGCGCCGTGAGTACCGCGCCCTGGTGTCGGGAGGCTTTTCGGCCGATGAGGGTACGGTAGATCTTCCGATCGGCCGACACCCCGTCGACCGCAAGCGCATGGCCGTGCTCCGCGAGGGGCAGGGGAAATCGCGCGCGGCGATCACGCATTATCGCGTTCTTGAACGCTTTGGCCCTGTCACGTACCTTGCCTTGGAGCTGGAGACGGGGCGCACGCACCAGATCCGCGTGCATATGTCTCACCTCTCACACCCCCTGCTTGGAGACACCGTGTACGGCGGCGGCCGCACCCCCTTTGAGCGCCGCCATGCCGCTCTCCTTTCGGGGCAATGCCTGCACGCCGCGGCGCTCACCCTTCCCCACCCGCGCACGGGAGAGCATTTGCATTTTGAAAGTCCCCTGCCGGAGGATTTCCGAAAGCTGCTCGCCATTCTGCGTGAGGGGCAGGGATGATCGCATTATTTCGTAAAAAAGACTTTACTTATATCGGGGTTTTCTTATGACCGTACTCAGCGCTTCGGGATTGACGCTTTCCTTTGGCGACGAGGTCATTTTCTCCGACGTTTCCTTCTCGGTGAACGAGGGCGACCGCCTTGGCATCATCGGATCGAACGGCGCGGGAAAGACCTCGCTTTTTCGCGTTCTGCTCGGGGAGTACGAGGCGGACACGGGCAGTGTGTTCCTCGCCAAGGACAAGACCGTCGGCTACCTTTCGCAGAACACCGCCCTCTCGGCACGCACCTCCGACGTGACACCGCTGTCCTACCTCTACGAAGCGTTTTCCAATATTTTTGCTCTTGAGGACGAGATCGCGGCGCTGGAGGCTGAGCTTTCAAAAAGCGGGAGCGATGCCGCCGCTGTGGCGAGGACGAGCGCGGCCCTTGACGAGGCGCACCGCCGCTACCGCGAGGCCGAGGGAGGCGCCAAGCGCGGGCGCTGCCGCTCGACGCTTCTCCGTATGGGCTTTACCGAGGAGGAGATTTCAAGGCCGATCTCCTCGCTTTCCGGCGGACAGGCCACGCGGCTTGTCCTTTCGCGCCTTGTGGTGTCCGAGCCTGACATTCTTCTGCTTGACGAGCCGACCAACCACCTGGATGCCTCAGCGCTCACCTGGCTCGAGGAGTTTCTTGCTGCCTACAAAAAGACGGTTCTGGTCATCTCGCACGACCGTTACTTCCTTGACCGCGTGACCAACAAGACGTTGGCGCTCTTTCGCGGAGAGGCGCGGCTTTTCCCCGGCAATTACAGTAAATACCGCCTTCTCCTCGCCGAGGAGGAGGCCTCAAGAACGCGCCGCTACAAGGAGCAGCAGAAGGAGATCGCGAGGATCGAGGCGAACATCGAGTTTCAGCGGCGGTGCGGCCAGGCGCACAACTTTGTCACGATCCGCGCAAAGCAAAAGCAGCTTGACCGCATCGATCGGGTCGAGGCCGTCAAGGCGCCCGAAAAGGAGATCCGCCTTTCGTTTCAGAGCCACGCCTCAGGCGAGGAGGTCCTGTCTGTCGCGCGCCTTTCTTTTGCTTATCCCGGGGCGGCGCCCCTCTTTACCGACCTCTCCTTTGCCGTACACCGCGGCGAGCGGATCCTCTTCCTTGGCGACAACGGCTGTGGAAAATCCACGCTCTTAAAGCTGATCGTGGGGGCGCTTACGCGCACCTCGGGGCGGCTGACCTTTGGCTATAACGTAGAGATCGGCTATTACGATCAGGAGAACCGCCGCCTCTCCGAGGACAGCACCGTATTTGACGAGCTGGCGGCCACCTACCCCTCAATGACCAACACCGAGCTGCGGACGGCGCTCGCCTCCTTCCTCTTTACGGGGGACGACGTTTTCAAGCTTGTCCGCGACCTCTCGGGAGGGGAGCGTGCGCGCCTGACGCTTTGCAAGCTCATTCTGAGGAGTGTCAATCTCCTTGTTCTTGACGAGCCGACCAACCACCTGGATATTGCCTCACGCGAGGCCCTGGAGGAGGCGCTCTCGAGCTTTGACGGCACGATCCTTGCCGTCTCCCACGACCGTTATTTCATCGACCGCGTGGCCTCGCGCATTATTGAGCTCTCGCCGGAGGGGGCGACCGATTACCCCCTTTCCGAAAGCGAGAGCCCATACGCGACCTACCTTGGTCTGCGTGCTCGCCACGCTGAGAAGGCGCCCGCCGAGCGCACCGAGGACAAGGAAAAGGACGCGCGGCGCGAGGATTATGAGCAAAGGAAGCGCGAGGCGGCCAAGCGGCGGAGCGACGAGCGCCGTCTTGAAGCGGCAAAGCGCCGTGTGCCCGAGATCGAGGCACGGCTTGAGGCGATTGGCGCCGAGCTGTTTGGCGAGGCCGCCAGCGATTACGTCCGCGCGGCCGAGCTTGACCGCGAGCAGAAGGCGCTTGAGGAGGAGCTGCTGACGCTCTACGAGCTTATTCTGTAAGAGCCGGCGAGCGCTCACCGGGGGTATAGCTCCCTGCGCCCTCGATCAGAAGAGCCTCTCCCGTGAGAAGCGGCACGTAGCAATCGCCAAGGTCGCTCAAAGAATAGCGCACGCCCTCGATGTGCAGGTAGCGTGCGAATTCAAAGGTATAATCCGCAAGGCGGCGGTCGTAGGCATCCTCGGTCTGGGCGGCAACAAGCAGCTCACCCTCGGCATTTTTACCGACGACAAGGAGGGTATGATAATATCCTCGCTCGCTGTTTCCAAGCTGAATGACATCCCCCACCTCCATACGGTCGGCTGAGGTCTCGGTGCCAAAGGGGCCGACGCCCTCATTCCCCACGATAAAATTATAAAAATAGGTCACGCCCGTAAAGGACGCGGTACGGTCATCGCTGTCGATATAATACCACCCGAATACGGGTGTGAAATTCATGCGGCAGCTCCCCGCATACACGCATTGCGACACAAAGTTGGTGCAGTTGCCGCCAAGCTCCGAAAAATCGGCAAACAGAGGATTGCGGTCCAGCGCCCACCTCCGCGCGTAATCACGCGCACGCTCTCTGTTGTAGTTTCCCGTTACAAGCACAGTATCACTCCTTTCTTCCCTTTCAGTATATGCCGCCGCCGTTCCCGGCGCCACGAAAATGAATACGAAAACAAAACTTTACATATACGCCGCTTTTCCCCGGGGAAGTGGCGGAAAGAGGACTTCTATGGACATTAAGGATCCCTCGCTCGCTCCGGCGGGCCACAAAAAGATCGATTGGGTGCGCGCGTACATGCCCGTCCTTTCCGGCATACGGGAGGAGTTTTTGGCGGCACAGCCCTTCCGCGGTCTTCGCATTGCCATGTCGATCCACCTGGAGGCCAAGACGGCCTACCTTGCCACCGTCTTGAAGGACGGCGGCGCCGAGATCTATGCCACGGGCTGCAATCCCCTCTCCACGCAGGATGACGTGGCGGCCGCCCTCGCCGAGCGCGGCGTGCATGTCTTTGCCCGTCACGGTGTCAGCGACGCGGAGTACGAGGAGCATTTGCTTTCGGTGCTTGCCTGTCACCCGCATCTCATGATCGATGACGGGGGAGACCTCACCTCGCTTCTGCACGGCAAGGCCAAGGCGCTGGGTGACTGCCTCATCGGTGGCGCCGAGGAGACCACTACGGGGATCCACAGGCTCCTCGCGCGTGAGGCGCAGGGCGGCCTCCGCTTCCCTATGGTGGACGTCAACGATGCCGACTGCAAGCACCTGTTTGACAACCGCTACGGCACGGGGCAATCCACCTTTGACGGCATTATGAACACCACAAACCTCATCATTGCGGGTAAGTGCGTGGTCATTGCGGGCTACGGTTGGTGCGGCAAGGGCGCCGCGATGCGCGCCAGGGGCCTGGGGGCCAAGGTAGTCGTGACCGAGATCGATCCCGTGAAGGCGATCGAGGCGGCCATGGACGGCTTTGATGTGCGACCGATGAGTGAGGCAGCCAAAATGGGCGATCTCTTCATCACCCTCACGGGCTGCCGCGACGTGATCCGTGCCGAGCATTTTGCCGTGATGAAGGACGGCGTTCTGCTCTCCAATGCGGGGCACTTTGACGTAGAGATCGATAAGGTGGCGCTCGAGGCCGCCGCCACGCGCGTTTATGAGCGCAAGCCGAACATTATGGGCTACGAGATGAAGGACGGCCGCGTCCTCAATCTTTTGGCCGAGGGGCGCCTCGTCAATCTGGCCGCGGGCAACGGCCACCCTGCCGAGATCATGGATATGAGCTTTGCCATTCAGGCCAAGAGCCTTGAATTCCTCCTCAAAAACAAGGATGCCCTTACCCCTCGCGTTTACCGCGTGCCCGCCGAGATCGACCGTGAGGTGGCCTCACGGAAGCTTTGCGGCATGGGCCTTACGATCGACACCCTCTCCCCCGAGCAGGAAGCCTACCTCGCCGCCTGCGAATGAGCGAAGAAAAACCGCCAAACGGCGGTTTTTTCTTATTTTACAGCAAAAGGTAGCATCATAATTCCCCTTTTTTCTTATTTTCTTATTTTTTGGACTTTTTTTGCTGTTCTTTTTGCTGCATCCTTGTTTTTCCTTATATTTCGGGAAAATCGCAAAGCTTCTTGTTTGTATAATCGTTTCTACAATCTCCTGCGTTTTCCGAGGTCTATTTCCCTTCCGCCGCGCATAGGATAAAGAAAAAAGGAGGCGGGAAAATGGAGATCACGGTAGGGCCGAGAACACGGGAGGTATTCAGCGACGGGGGGATCGCCCACGCCGAGGTGTCGCTCTTTTTGCCAAGCGCTGTGGGGGAGGGGCGCGAGGTGACGGCGGTCAATCGCTTTTACAGCCGCATAGGCGAGGGGGCGTTGGAGATTGGAAAATCGCTTCTCTACCCTCGCGCGAAGGCGCGCTATGAGGCTTCCGGCGACCCGCGCCGCCGCTTTACACATCGCCCGTATCGCCTGGAGCTTACCGCCGTCTGCACGCCGAGCGAGGAAGGCACCGAGGTGAGGCGCACGCTGGCGCTTTATCACCGCGGTCGGCGCCTGTATTCCGAGGCGGTCACGGAGGTCATCACGGCGGAGGGGCGGATTTTTGAGAAGAAGGCGCCAAGGGCAAAGAAGGGGAAGAAAAAAGGATAACGGCATATGCACTTTTCCCGTAGGGATTTTTTAGGAACTATAAAAGGATAGCAAAAAATTTTGCTATCCTTTTCTTTTTGCTTTGCAAAACACACGACTTTAATTTGAAAGTATAGTGTGCTACATTTTTGAAAATTTTACTACAAAGTTTAACAACTATAAATTGAAATTTGTTAGTAATTTTTTTGTTGCGATGTTACAGATAGGCATAATACATCAATACAATCGCTGTGCTAAACAATGCACCGCCAATAATATCGGTAATCCAATGTACACCCGACACAAGCCTGCCTATAACCATAAAGGCAATAAACACGGCAATCGCAAGCATTATACACCGTCTAAATTTGTCGTTTTTAATACGGTTGCGCAACTGTTCCATTGCCGTAGGCATCACACACATCACAAGCACCGTTGTTGACGACGGATATGAGGCTTCAAGATATCCATTGATGAGTATCGGTCTGTAATTAATAACAACAATTTCAAAGAGAACATACACCGCAATTACGATGATGTAAAATCCGCCGAGTGCGATAATGCTACGGTCAACTTTTAATAGGCTTTTTCTTTTAATCCATTGTACAAGACCGAGAACGGCAAAACCGAATGCAACGCCGATTGGCACAAGACCAAGCCAATCTGTAATCACGTACAAAGACATATTCACACTCGTAATATTGTGTACAAATCCGTTTAGCGACGCAAAACCAACCGACGAGCCTTTGGGACCGATTGACCTAACGTCAACGAATAGAATCAATACCGTCCACAAAACAAACGAGATGAGTAAACTCGTTCCTATTAAAAACAATCTTCCGCTTTTCTTTTTCATAATCCATTAACCTTCTTTTTGTGTATTGGCTCTCGCCTGAATAGATTATAATGGAAGGTGTAAGAATAAGCAAGAAACGGCTCGTCACAAGCGTGATACCTTTCGTATCATTGTCGTTTTATGAGTAGGAAAGCCTTAATTGCTAATAATACGAATGCAAACACGGTGGCATACGGCTGTGAGCTTATCATAAGAAGCATTACCAAGGTTGCCCCGAGTATTAGCGAAAGCGTCGTTTTGCTTTTTACCCAAGCAGTTATTTGAACGTTTTGTAGGGTGAGTGTTATCACTCCCATGACAATCATTGCGATAACAACGACAAGATACGCTATTTTTAAGTAGTTTTGAACACTGCCAAGCGCAATGAGTGATACGCTTCGAATGATTCCGTCAGAGTCCTCTGCGAAGAACGGCAGAAAAAGAAGCATCGCAATACAGATATCAAGCAATCCATATATTACATCACAAAAATGCTTTTCTTTTCGTTTGCTATCTTCCTCGGCTATTGTCAGCATCTCGTCCGTAGAGAGCAGTTCGTCAACCGTAACGGAAAATAATTTTGCAATCGCTTTTAATGATTCTATATTTGGATATCCTCTACCTGATTCCCATTTGGATATGGCGGTTCGGGACACGTAAAGTTTTTCGGAAAGTTCCTCTTGCGTAAGCCCTTTTTGTTTTCTTAATTCTTGAAGTTTTTTATTAAATTCCATAATACATACTAGCCTACAAATTCTTGTTTATCGATGATTTTATTATAACATAAAATTCACTTTAATTCAATCTGTTTTACGTGGGCAAAAGAAAACTCGACTTGGAAAAGTCGAGTTTTATAGATTATTCAATTTAAATCCCTATGAGTGACGCCCATAGCGTTATCCTTTTTTATCGCCCAATTAAGAAAACTGTTCCAAAATGGCGCAAACGCCCAGAACTATGCAAAAAATCGACCAGCGAATTTTCTTTTTTATTTTTTTAGGCATTTCCTTTTCGCCGGATTGCCGATATGCGGATACGGCACAAATAAGCTCGTATATTTCGCATGCCACGCCAATGGCAATAATGGTTCGCATACAAGCACCGTTCTTCCCTTAATCCAGCGCTTCCATTGACGCATCTACAAGGTCTACGTATCCAAAGCAAACCGCTTTGCCATTCCTCTCAACGCGATAGCTATCCGCCTCGGGATCATTGTACAGAAGCCAAAGGAACTCCTCTTCCGCCTCTTCCGCATCCAGTCGGCTCTCAAAAAAGAGGACAAAAGCAAAGAGTGCAGGATCCTCATCGGCCGCGGCAACCACCGCCTCCTCGACGTTCATAAGATCAAGGCCGAGAATATCAAGCACCTCGGAGATCTCGTCGCGATCCGTAAGGATTTCGACATCACACCCCTCCGATTTCAACGCCCTCTTCACATCACGCGCCTCCCCCGAGCCCTTGAAGATCAGCAATAGGATCAGCATCAGGCATATACACGGGATAACGACCTTCATGATCTTTCTGCAAAGCTCTTCCATCTCCTTTTTGCGATTGCCCTCCTGCGCTTTCGGGACTTCTACCTTCTCAACCGCTTCATTCATTTGTTCCTTTTCCATAAACCCTCCTATGGCAAATTTGCATTGATCTTCCCTATACAATCTGAAAGCCAAAAGCATTATACCGCATTTTGCGGTAAATGTCAATACCGCATTTTGCGGTTGGATATAATAATTTCAGAAACTGTTGTTGATGCGGGGGGCTTATGTACCGAAGGATACGTGAATTGCGCGAGGATAACGATCTGACGCAAAAGCAGGTGGCCAAGGAGCTGAATTGCTCCCAGCAGGTGTACAGCAACTATGAGCTGGGGCAGAGGGATATTCCCACCGATATCCTCATAAGGCTTTCAAGGCTTTACAACGTATCGGTTGATTATATCCTTGAGATCACCGACAGTCCTAAAATACAAGCGCCCAAAGCTCCCCGTGCGCTGCGATAAAAAACTCCCCCGCTGTGCGGGGGAGTTTTTTATCGGCCGAACACGCGCCGCGCGTTCTCAAAGGTCAGCTCGGCCGTTTCCTCGGGCAAAAGGCCGATCGCCGAAGCCAGCGCTTCGTTGGTAAGGGCGAGATAACCCGAATGGTTGAGCCTTCCGCGGTGCGGGTGGGGGGCGAGGTAGGGGCAGTCGGTCTCGATGAGCAGGCGGTCCTTGGGAACCGAGGCCGCCACCTCGCGGACACGGGCGGCGTTCTTGAAGCTCACCGTGCCCGAAAAGGAGATGTAATAGCCACGCTTTGTCAGCTCACGCGCCATTTCGGCGCTGCCCGAGAAGCTATGAAAGATGCCCGTGACATGGGGAAACTCGGAGACGATGTCGAGGCAATCGCCGTGGGCATCGCGATCGTGGATCACCACAGGGAGCGAGAGGCGCTCGGCCAGGTGCATCTGGGCGCGGAAGAGGGCCTTTTGCTTTTCCTTGTCGGTGCCGTCGTAATGGTAATCGAGCCCGATCTCACCGAGTGCCACAGCCATTGATGTAGGGTCACGGAGCAGGGCCTCAATCTCGGCAAGGGCGGCGTCGGGATCGGAGAGCGCCTGACCGTCGTTCGGGTGGATCCCGAGGGCGGTGAGCATACCGTCATAGCGCTGCGCCTGGGCCACGGCCAGGCGGGCCGAGGCGGGATCTGTGGCCACGTTGACGATGTGCGGCACGCTCCCCGAGAGAAGCTCCCGAAGAAGCGCATCGAGCTCGGCAGGGCCGAGCTCGTCGCAAAACCGTGGATCCCAGTAATGGGCGTGGGTATCAAAGAGGCGCATCAATGGATCCGTTCTCCGGGCTTAACGGTGGGATCAAGGAACACCACGCGGACGTCCTCCTCGCCCGAGGCCAAGAGCATGCCGCGGCTCTCAACACCGCAAAGCGTGGCGGGGGCCAGGTTGGCCACGATGACCACCGTTTTACCGACAAGATCCTCGGGCTCGTAGAACTTGGCGATGCCCGAG
>JAZRAU010000085.1:0-11437 GCA_045634705.1 Eubacteriales bacterium
CCCTCACCTCGCGACGGCGTTCGGGAACGGGGCGCTCCTCGCCTGGCTTTGGGGCCTTATTGGAGAGCACGGTGATCTCCTCACAGGGGAAAAGCTTTGGGGCCTCGGGCTTTTCGTCAAGGCGCACCTTCACGATCCCAAGGAGCGGCCGTGTCTCAATGACAACGCCGGCCCCCGCGGCGGTCTCAACGTAAGCCCCGTTCGGCGGAGTTTTTTTGAGGGCCTCCTCGTAGGTCTCGTGCTCATAGCGCAGACAGCACATCAGGCGCCCGCAGGCACCCGAGATCTTGGCCGAATTGAGGGAGAAGTTCTGCTCCTTGGCCATTTTGATCGACACCTGCACAAAATCGGGCAGGAAGGTCGAGCAACAGAAGGGGCGGCCACACACACCGAGGCCGCCGAGGATCTTGGCCTCGTCACGGATGCCCACCTGGCGCAGCTCGATCCTCGTGTGGAAGACCGAGGCCAGGTCCTTGACCAGCTCACGGAAGTCCACACGCCCCTCAGCGGTGAAGTAAAAGAGGAGCTTGGAGTTGTCAAAGGTGTATTCCGCGGCAATGAGGTTCATCTCCAGCTTGTGGCGGGCGATCTTCTCGCGGCAGATCTTGACTGCCTCGGTCTCCAGCTCGCGGTTCTTGGCGTAGCGCGCACGGTCGGAGTCCGAAGCGATGCGCGTCACAAGGCGCAGGGGCGGTGTGATCTCGGAGGCGGGAACCTTGGTGTTGGCGATCGTCACATGGCCGAATTCCATGCCGCGTGCCGTCTCTACAATCACCTCGTCACCCACGTGCAGGGTGAGGCGGCCGGGGGCAAAGTAATACTTCTTTCCCGCGGTGCGGAAGGAAACGCCCACCACATCCACATCGGGAAGCGGGGCGGGCTCGGCCTTTTTTGCGGTCGTATCCTCGGGCTTTTTCTCGGCCGTTTCCTTGGGCGTCGCCTCGGCAGTCTCGGCGGGGGCGACCGTCAGATCGGCCCTCTCCTTCGCCTCGGCGGGCGTGCCGACCTCGGTCGGCGACTTGTCTTGATACTCATTCATGCGTGTTACCTCTATAAACCTCAATAAAATCTATCAGCGTGCCGCCACCGCAAAAAGCAGGGTGGAAAGCACAACGGATACGTTGGCATTGCGGAGAAGATCGTCGTACGCCTCACAAACCGCATCGGAAAGGCGGAACAGCCGCCGGATCCCCACGCTCTCCGCAAGCGCGGTGGCGGTCTCTCTGTCATAATAGTAAGTGAGGGGTGCCCCGGGGTCGCGCTTCAAAAGGATAAGGTCGCGCAGGGCATCGGAAAGCAGGGTCAGTGCCTCGCAAAGCTCGTCACGCTTGGAGGATGGCAAAAGGCGCAGGGCGGAAAACAGTTCGGCCGAGCCACGCGCACTCAGTGCACGGACCACGGCATCCACCGTCTCACGCTCGGAGAGGACCTCGGCCATTTTTCCCTCGTCAAGAAGGAGGAGCGCCCGTCCGATGCAGCCGCCCGCACTCTCAAGGAGGGCCTCGGCGCGCTCGGGGGTACGGCGCGCAAGGACAGCAAAGCGCTCGTTGCCTTGCAGATAGCGCCTAAGGGCCTCGGTCTCAAACAGCTCGGTCCGCAGGACCTGGCAACGGCTCCGCACCGTGGGCAACAGCGCCTCCTCACTCTCGGTAATGAGGAGAATGACCACGCCCTCGGGCGGCTCCTCCAACGAGACCAAAAGAGCGTTCTGTGCCGCCGCATTCATGGCATCCGCCTTTTCGATAATGAAAACGCGGTGCGCCGCCTCGCTCGCCGTCAGGGAAAGCTCGGCCCGTAGCTCGCGGATACGGGAAACGCCGATCAGGGTCTTTCCTTCCTCGGGAGCGATCACGTAGAGATCGGGGAAGATGCCCTCGCGCACCTTGCGGCAGGCCTCGCACTCCCCGCAGGGGAGAGGGGCCCCCTCGTCACGGCGGAGACAAAACAGTGCGGCGGCAAGCTCGCGCGCCAGCATTCTCCGTCCGCTGCCCTCGGGGCCGGAAAGGATCAGGGCGTGGGGGAGTGTTTCGGTACGGAGCGCGCGTTCAAGGCGGCTTTTGACCGCATCGTTGCCAAAGACAGCAGAAAACGCCCGTGCCATACAGAACTCCTCCCTTTCGTATTCCCAAAGGATATTATATCACGGGGGCGCAGAAAAGTCAACCGCAAAAAGCGCGGCTTCCCCAAGGGGAATGTAGGAAGCCGCGGAGCGTTTTACCGCCGCTTCCTATGCGTTTTTTCTTCATCTCTCGCCTAAAAACCGAAAAATGTAAACAAAACCTTACTGCCCCTCAAAGCGCGCACGAATGCTGCTCGCGTACTCGGTGGGGGACATGTTCTCCCTCTTTCGGAAAAAGCGGGTGAAATAGTGGACTGAGGAAAAGCCGAGCGCCTCGGCGATCTCGGTCACGGTGAGTGAGCCGCGGCGCAGGAGCGCTTTGGCCTCGCGGAGGCGCCGCCTTGCCAAAAAGTCCATGACCGTGCCTCCGGTCAAGCGGCGGAAGTCCTTGGTCAAGGTCGTTTTGTTGGTACCGAAAAGGAAGCAAAGCTCCTCGATCGTGATCTTTTCGCGGTAGTTGTTTTCAAGATAGCGCAGGACCTCACCCGTCCGCAGGTCGTCTGTGGCATGCTCGCCTTCGCCCAGGGGTGGCTGCTCGCGCTCGCGGATCAGCTTGATGAGAAAGCATTCGAGGAGATTTTTTATGAGCTGATCGGCCCCAAAGGGGAAGTCGCTGCGTTTTTTCATATCGGTGCGGTTGGGGATATCGTAGGGGGGCAAAAACACGTTGCGCCCTTCCTTCACGATCTCCACCAAAAGGCGCTGCAACGCCTCGGACAGCGGCATGGGAGCCGAGGAAAAGGGAATAAGACGGGGGGAGGCACATTCAAGCCCGATGATGATGAGGTTGGGGGTGCCCTCGTCGCAAAGGAGGGTGTGGGGGTCGCCCGCGCGGTGAATGAGCAGCTCATTCTTGGCAAGGCGCCCCTCGTAGGCGTTGCTGCGGACACCGATCTCGCCGCTGTCCACGTATAAAAGCTCGCAAAACGGGTGGCAGTCGGGCTTTGTCATAAAGCCGTGCGGCATCTCAAAATACTGCATATTGGCGATCCGCGTGACCGTAAGCTCGGTGCGGAAGCGGTGCAGGGGTGTCGGCTTTTCTGTCATAGCGCTCTCCCTTCCTCGGTATCCTCCCCCATAGTATAGCACCTTTTTATACTTATGTAAAGACGCTACGGAAAAGAATTGAAAATTCGCAAAATAATTTACGATTGTGCAAAAAAGAGTTTCAATTTTCTAAATACTTCGGAGTGCGGATATTTTATACTAAAGACAGTAACCCAATAATAAATTCCGAAAAGGAGAATTGTCATGCAGAGAATTTGCATTCCCGATCATGAGTACCAGGAAAGAATCGCTCGCGCCGCCGCTCTCGTCCGTGAGAGAGGTCTTGACGTGATGGTGGTTTCCTCCACGGAGTCCGACTACGCCAACGCCCGTTACTTCAGCGGCTTCTGGCCCCTCTTTGAGCGCGCCGGTGTTGCCATCTCCGCGAGTGGTGACGCCGCCCTTATGGTCGGCCCTGAGTCTGCCATTTTTGCCGCCGACCGTTCGAAGATCGAGAAGATCTTCGTCCTCCGCGAGTTCCGTGAGTCGGCCGACCCTGCGTACCCCGAGCTTCATGCCGACACGTTTGCCGATGTCTTTAAGGCGATCGGTGTCACCGGCCAGAACCTGAAGATCGGTCTTGGTAGCTACATCGACTGCACCCTCCCGATCTACGAGGGCCTTAAGGATGCGTTCCCGAAGGCTGAGATCGTGAAGTGCTCCGACATCATGGTCGAGCTCCGCAAGATCAAGAGCGAGAACGAGCTGGCCTGCCTGAAGGAAGGCTTCCGCATCATCGAGAAGGCGACCGACGCTGTTATCGCCGCCCTGAAGCCCGGCGTGACCGAGCTGCAGATGGTCGGTGTTGCCCAGAAGGTCATCTACGAGGAGGGCGCCGAGTACGAGGGCCTTCCCATGTATGTGTTCAGTGAGGCTTCCACCCGCCACGCGATCAGCCGTTCCTGCTACCGTGAGATCAACAAGGGCGATATCGTTCAGCTGAACCTCTCGGCCAAGATCGACGGCTATTCCCCCGCCATCGGCCTTCCCGTTGTTATGGGCAAGCTTGAGGGCGAGCGCCGCGACCTCGTTCAGTTCTGCCTTGATCAGCACATCTGGACCTGCAACGAGATCAAGGCCGGCCGTATGGCTTCGGACATCGCCAAGGACTTCCTCAAGAGATTTGAGGATGCCGGCTATGCCAAGAACTACGTGTACGGCCCCTGCCACGGCACGGGTATGATCGAGGTTGAGGCGCCCTGGATGGAGACCTCCTCCAACTATCCTCTCGCCACCAACATGACCTTCCAGGTCGATACCTTCATCTCCGGCCCCACCTTCGGCTGCCGCTGGGAGAAGGGCATCGCCGTTAAGGAGAACGGCATCCTCTCGATGACCGACTACCTTGAGAAGAACGGCATCATCGAGCTTGACTTCTGAGCGTCTTGATGCCCAAAGGAAAAAGGAGCTTCGGCTCCTTTTTCTTTTTTTGGGCGCCGCCCCCCGCGTTTTTCCCTGCTTGGCGGCCATTTTTTGGTGTTCTTTGGCTCTTTTACCCAAAAGAAGCGCCAAGGGATTTGTGCAAAGCGTCAATTACATTTTGGCTTGAAATTTGGTATAATATATAATGTAAGGCAAAGGAATTTGTGCAAAACAGCAAGGAAGGAGAGAGGATATGTTTAAGGTGGGTGACCACATCGTGTACGGTACAAACGGCGTTTGCAGGGTGACCGACGTATGCGCCTCTCCCATTGATAAAAAGGATCCCCGTCTGTTTTACACGTTAAAGCCGATCAGCGGGCCGGCGAATTCGGTCATCTACACCCCCGTGGACAATGACCGCGTTCCCATGCGCCCCCTAATGTCGGCCGATGAGGTGGAGGGGCTGCTTTCCCGCATGCCCGATATCCCGCACCTTGAGGTCTCGACCGAAAAGGCGCGGCGTGATACCTACCGTGCCGCGATCTCTGCGGCCTCGCCCGATTCGTACGTTGCCGTCATCAAGACGATCGGAGGCCGCCGTGCCGAGCTGTCCTGTCTTGGGCGCCGCCTTCCCGAGTTTGAGATCGAGTGTGACGGCATTGCCCGTCGGCATCTCTATACCGAGCTTTCCGTGGTGCTGGGCCTTCCTATGGAGGAAATGGAGGGCTACGTCACCGCCCGTCTCGCGTAAATTCAGGCATAACCGAAAAGAAGAAGGAGAAAAGGCTCCTTCTTCTTTTCTATCACCGTTTGCTTGCGCTCGACGTACGCTTGTACGCCTTCGGGGCGCAACCGGCGATTTCTGCTCTGAATTGGGGCATAACCGAAAAGAAGGAGCCAAGGCTCCTTCTTCTTTTCTATCACCGCTTGCTTCCGCTCGACGTACGCTTGTACGCCTTCGGGGCGCAATGGGCGATTTCTGCTCCAAATCCGGTGGCCCTATGGCAGTCGCTTCGGTATCTTTGAAAAAGAGCGCAACCATGCTGCGCTCTTTTTTATTACATTTTCAGAAAAACGCTCCGCGCGTATTCGGCTAAGGCGTGATCCTCGTCTCCCGTGCCGCCGCTGACGGCAATAGCACCGAGGAGCGTATCTCCGGAAAAGAGGGGAACACCGCCGCCAAAGGTCACAAGATTTTCAAGGCGGTCAAGCCCTTGAAAGGTGCCGCCACGCGCCACAAGGTCAAAAAGCTCACGGGTGGGCATACGCACCGCCACCGCTGTGTAGGCCTTCCGCACGGCCACGTCAAAGCTCACAAGGTAGGCACCGTCCATAACGTGAACGGCGATCGGATTGCCCTCAGCGTTCGCCACGGCAACCACCACACGGCGCCCCTCGGCCTCGGCACGGGCTTCTACCGCCTCAATGAGGCGCTTGGCAACGGAAAGATCCAGCATCGGTCCTGCTCCCAGCTTTTTCAGTACGGCATTTACAAGGGCCTCGGTGTCGGCGGTGGCCACGGCGGCCGTTTTCTCGCCCTCACCGCAAGCGGTTCGGTAATCGGCGTGCCGCGCGAGGGCACACAGCCAGTCGGAAAGGCGGTTGAGGTAACTGAGCGCCCCCTCGCGCATCGGGTAGATGCGAGAGCAACGCACCAGCGCCCGCTCACAGCGCCGCGCCACGGCCACGGCGTGATAGAGGCGTGCCGATTCCTCGGTGAGCGCCACACCGCATTCGGTGGGCGGCGTCAGCTTGGCAATCCCCTCTTCGAGAAAGGCGAGCTCCTCGCGGGCAGGGAGATGCTTCGCCTCGCCCCCCGTGCGGATATACTCCGAAAGGTGAGAAAGCACGCGGAGGAGGCGCAAAAGCGTGGGGCAGTGGGGGCCGTTGCCCTCAAGAGCCGAGAGGCGCAGGATCGCCGCAAGCTCTTCGAGAGCCCCGATGGCTTCTAAGCGGACATCGTCCTTGCCAATGGGGGTTCTTGAGGCCAAATGCGTCTTACCGCTATCGCCGAAATGTCCGTCCGTCATGCGCCCATCACCTCCCTGAAAGTCTTACAAATACATTGTAACCGAAAGCCGCCCCCGTGTCAAGGGGCGGCGGCGCTTTATTTCATAATTTTTGTGATTTTTGTATCATCAACCAACGGAAAGTGAAGAATATTTCCGCACAAGCGAGGCATCAAATGCGATTTCCTCGGGGCGGAAGAGGCCAACGATCACACAGTCGTTCGGCTTGATCGAGGCAAACGCCGTACGGAAGGCCTCGTCGGTGGCCTCCCTCGTCCGGCAAAGGCGCCCGGCGCCGAGGATCTTCAGGACAAGGCAGGGCTTTTTTGTTGCCTTGACCGCTCGGAACATCGGTGCGCGGTCATCGGCGTAAAAGGTCTCGCCGTTTTCGGATGGCATCGCCACCTCTCCCACGCGATCCATGCGCGAGAGGTTAAAGACCGAGGCCATGTAAAAGTCCACGGGCCAGCCCATACCTTCGGCAAAGGAGATGACCTCGGGCATATGCGTACCAAGCCCCGTCGGCACCCCGTGGTCTGAGATAAAGCGCAAAAGTCGCTCGATCTCGTCAATGCGGCCCGCATCGTACAGACGGTCGGTCACAGTGCCGTGCAGATACACCGTAGAGGCCCCTGCGGCCAACACGCGCTCGATGTTCTCCTCGTAGGGCAGAAGCCCCGGATCGTTCTGGGTGAACCAGCGCATGCGCCCACCCTCGCGGAAGTAGCGCTCGGCCACGCGGCAAAAGCGCTCGTCCCCGCGCATCTGAAAGACGGTCATGCCCTCGTCCTCACAGGCAAAGAGCGTCTCCACAATGCGCCCGTCGTCAAAGTACTCGCGCATCGCCGCATCGTCCTTGGCGCTGTAATGCGATTTTCCGCAAAAGGGATTGCTCCCCACGATCAGGCGCGAGGTGTTGATGCCGCAAAAATCAACGGTGGGAATGGTATTTTTCATATTGTCATCTCCCGTGTCCTAAAGCTTGTCGAAAAAGCCTCTTTTTTAATAAATCTCATCAAAATAACCCTATATCTATAGGGGAAATCTCGGAATACAAACGTTTCTACAACCGCTTACCCCTGCGCCTCGCGATACAAGCGGCGGAATTCGGCCACCGTTTCGGCAAAATCGCCGATCGCGGCCTCTATCACGGCGGGGTCAGTCATATCGATCCCCGCAAGGAGGAGGCTATCCAGCGGCGAGCGCGAGCCGCCCGCGCGGAGAAAGTCGAGGTAAGCGGTGCGATAGTCCTCCCCCTCGCTCTCCAGCCGCTTGACAATCGCGGAGGCGGCGGAAATGCAGGTGGCGTACTTATAAACGTAGAAGCAGTTGTAGAAGTGCGGGATCCGCATCCATTCGAGGGCAATGTCCTCATCGACCGTCACACGCGGGCCGAAGTAGGCCTTGACCAGCTCGTAGTATTCGCGGCACATGACCTCCTGCGTCAGGGCCTCACCCGCCTCAGTGAGGCGGTGCATACGCAGCTCAAACTCGGCAAACATCGTTTGACGGTAGAGCGTGCCCTTGTAGGTCTCCATAAGCTGATTGAGGAGCGCCAGCCGTTCGGTCCTGTCGGTCGCGAGGCGAATGCGGCGGCGGGTAAAGAGCAGCTCGTTCACGGTGGAGGCCACCTCGGCCACGAAAATGGTGTAGGAGGCGTCCTGCGGGGGGTTGGCGGCGTTGGCGTAATGCGTGTGCATCGAGTGACCCGCCTCATGCGCGAGGGTGGAAACGTCGTCAAGCTTTCCCATAAAATTGAGAAGCATATAGGGCTCGGTGTCATAGGCGCCCGCACTGTACGCGCCGCTGCGCTTGCCCTTGCCGGGGTAAACGTCCACCCAGCCGCGCTCGGTCAGCCCCCCTCTGAGGGTGCTTGTGTATTCGTCACCCAACACCTCCACCGCGGCCAAGACCTCTCCGACCGCCTCGTCGTAGGTGTAGCTGCCCACGGCATCGCCCGTGAGCGGCGCATACACGTCGTAAAGATGCAGGTGGGAAAGGCCAAGCACCTCGCGCTTCAGATCGTAGTAGTCAAAGAGGGGTGTGAGATTTTCCCTCACGGTTTTGATGAGTGTCATATAAACGTCGGGCGTCACCTCGTCGGCAAAGACCGAGGCCGTGAGGCTGTCGGGGAAGTGGCGGAGCTTTGCGAGCGTCACCTTTTCCTTGATGCGTGAGGAAAGGAGCGAGGCAAAGGTGTTGCCAAACTGACGGTAGGTCTTGTACAGCGTGCGGAAGGCCGAGCGGCGCACACGGCGGTCGCCACTCATGAGGAGGGGCACATAGGTGGCGCTCGTTAGGGGAACCGTTTCTCCACCCTCGCCCCTCACCGTGCCAAAGGAAAGATCGGCGTTGGCAAAGACCGAGTGGATCCGCTTTTGTGAGCCAAACACGGGGGAAAGCTCGGCCAAAAGGCGCTCGCCCTCACCCTCCAGCATATGCGGGATCTCGCGGCGGACGAGAGTGATCGTGCGTCGGTATTCCCGGAGCGCCGGGCAGGCTGCAAAAAAGTCGGCAAGCGTTCCTTCGTCGATCGCTTGAATCGCGGGGGAGACAAAATAGGTGGCCGCACGGTGCGCGTCAAGGAGATCGGCGACCTTGGAGAGTCGTGCCTCGGCGGCGTTATCCCCTTTGTCAAGATCGGAGGCGAGCATGGCATATTCGTAAAGCTTTTCGAGGGTCCTCTCGCTGTCGGTGACGGCCAGAAGGCCGCGGTAGAGCGTGTCCGCATCCTTGGTCAGGGAATCCTTCATAGCCCCCACGGCGGCGGTTTGCTCCTCGGCACGGCGGCAGTCGGCCAAAAACGCTTCCTCCGAGGGATACATGGCCGTAAGATCCCAGCGGTGGCGGGCGGGGGCGTCCTTTCTGTCAATGTTCATACATGGCTCCTTTCGCGGCGGCGCCGACGGTTTTTCTGCTTCTATCTTACCGCACGGCGCGCCTTTTGTCAATAAAATCGGGTCGCATACGCCCACTTTTTGCCGTTTTTAGGGGGGCGGACTTGACACGTTTTGCACTTTGTACTATAATCATAATAACTATTTAACGCTTTTATACAAGGAGAAGCCAAATGAAGCTCGTAGTTAAGGTGGGGACCTCCACACTGATGTACAAAACGGGGCACCTGAACGTGCGCCGTGTCGAGGCGCTTTGTCGCGTTCTTTCCGACCTGAAAAACGCGGGGCATGAGGTCGTGCTTGTCTCCTCTGGCTCGATCGGTATGGGGGTCGGCAAGCTCTCGCTTAAGGAGCGCCCGATTGACATTCCCACCAAGCAGGCGGCCGCCGCCGTCGGCCAGTGTGAGCTGATGTACACCTACGATAAGCTCTTTTCCGAGTACCGTCACACCGTCGCGCAGATCCTTCTGACGGGGAGTGATATCGCGGATGCCGACCGACGTCACAACTTTGAGACCACCATGCGCCGTCTCCTTGAGCTTGAGGTGCTTCCGATCATCAATGAGAACGATACCGTGGCCACCGAGGAGATCGTCATCGGTGTCAACGATACGCTGGCCAGCGTTGTGGCCGTCTCGATCGGGGCCGACCTCCTTGTCCTGCTTTCGGACATTGAAGGCCTTTACACCGCCGATCCGCACACCGATCCTCGGGCCCGTCTCATTCCCGTGGTGGAGGAGCTGACCCCCGCCGTTATGGCCCTCGGCGGAGGGAGTGCCGGCAGCCTCGGTACGGGCGGTATGATGACCAAGCTCCGCGCCGCCGAGCGCGTGAGTGCGGCGGGCATCGATATGGTCATTGCCCACGGCGACCGCCCCGAGATCCTTTACGACATCGTGGAGGGAAAGGCGGTCGGTACCCGATTCTTGAAAAGGAGCAACGCCCAATGACCACCCTCGAAATTATGCAGGCCGCTAAGGCCGCCGCCCCCGCGCTTGCCACGCTTCCGACCGAGAAAAAGAACGCAGTCCTCGCCGCTATGGCCGAGGCCCTCATTGCCGATACCGAGGCGATCCTTGTCGCCAACCGCGCCGACCTCACGGCCGCCGCCGAGCATATCGCCCCCGTGATGCTTGATCGCCTGCGGCTCGATGCCGCCCGCATCCGCGCTATGGCCGAGGGGATCCTTGCCGTGGCACGCCTTCCCGATCCCGTGGGGCGCACCCTCGCCACCACCGAGCGTGCCGACGGCCTTCTCATCGAGAGGGTGTCGGTGCCGATGGGCGTTATCGCTATCATCTATGAGAGCCGCCCCAACGTTACCTCGGACGCCGCCGCCCTGGCCGTCAAGGCCGGGAGTGCGTGTATCCTCCGCGGTGGCCGTGAGGCCTACCGCTCCTCCCACGCGATCGTCCGTGCCCTGCGCCGCGCCCTCACCGCGAACGGCCTTCCCGAGGCCCTTGTCTCGGCGGTCGAGGATGCCACCCGCAAAAGCGCCCTTGAGCTGATGACGGGGGAGGGGTACGTCGATCTTCTCATTCCGCGCGGCAGCGCGGGCCTCATCCGCAGCTGTGTGGAAAACGCCAAGGTGCCCGTCATAGAGACCGGCACGGGCATCTGTCATATCTACGTGGACGGCGCCGCCGATGAGGCCATGGCGCTCTCGATCGTCCACAACGCCAAAACCAGCCGCCCCTCGGTCTGTAACGCCGCAGAGGTGTGTCTCGTGGATGAAAAAATTGCAAAGTCTTTTTTACCAAAGCTGAAAAAAGTGCTGGTCGATGACCGCATTGCGGAGGGTAAGCCCCCCGTGGAGCTTCGCCTTGATGCCGCGGCGGCCGCCGTGATTGACGGTAAGGCGGCGGAGGGCGCTGACTTTGACACCGAGTTTCTTGACTACGTTCTGGCCGTCCGCACGGTGTCGGGCGTTTGTGAGGCGATCGCCCACATCGCCGCCCACTCCACAGGGCACAGCGAGGCGATCGTCACGCGGGATGAGGCCG
>JAZRAU010000086.1:0-25747 GCA_045634705.1 Eubacteriales bacterium
ACGATGCGGGCCACACGGCGTACGCCGAGGCCATTTTTTCGGCGATCCTTGATGCCGCCGAGACGGCCGCGCCCCCCCTGCCTTTGCCTGCCGAGAGGCGATATCCGTATTGATCACGCCGAGCCGCGCGAGGCATATCCCTCTTTGCAGTAGCAAAGAATATGACAAAAAAAGAGAACGCCAAGGCTGATGTTCTTAGCGGAGAATTTACGCTTGGGTTAAAGTAACGCATTATGGGCTAAGCCCAAACCCTTATAATAAGCAAAAAGAGCAAACACACAGGATAATCTGTATGTTTGCTCTTTTTCTGTTAGGCGATATATTCGCTGTGCGAATGCGATATAACCTCGTTTCACTCGGTTGCGATATGATATAAATCCCCAAGCCCCGCAGGGCATAGCGCAAGGCAAGGCCTTATATCGCTCCCGAAGGGAATTTCGCAAATCCCGCAAGGGATTTATATCGCTGCGTGTTCTCCGTTAAGGATAACACGCCAAGGCGTTCTCTTTTTTCTATATCACTCCCCGTCGTGCGGGAGGCTCCCCTCCTCCTTTTTCCGGCGGAGAAGGCGGCGAGCGCGCTCTTTGGCGAGGGCAAGGCTCTCACGCAGGCGGATCTTTTCCGCGTTCTTTTTGAGGAACGCGCGCAGCTGGCGCTTGTGGTGGCAGAGCTTTTCCTTGCAGTGGGCGCAGCGGAGCGTGGCATTGGTCGCCTCCGAGAAGCGCTCGGGATGACGGAAAACGGCGATCTCCCACACGATGACAAGGGAAAGCGCAAGAGCAAACAGTCCGACCGTAAAGAGGTTGGGAATGAGAACAAGGGGCGTGAACATCATCACGTAATCCCAGTTGTAGATGCGGCAGGAGCCGCAGCATTTGTTCTTCATAAACCAGGTCTGGAAGGGGCAGAAGAAAAGAATGCAGATCATATCCGCAACCGAGTAAAAGAGCGAAATGAGAATGAGAATGCCCGCATCAATAAGACCCGTGTAATAGAGGGCGGCAATGGCTCCGTTGAGCCCCACCCACGCGCCGGCAACCGCCAGCGTTGAGCGCCACGTGCCGAGGCGGACGTGACCGCCCATGGCCTGCATTTCCTCGGTCGGTGCGTAATTTTTGCGGAACTGCTTTTGGCAGCCGAGGCTCTCAAGCGAGGACGGGAAGAAGCGCAGGAAGATCTCCACGGCAAACACGAGGAAGATCGCAAAAAGGAGCCACGGCAAGCGCGAGAGGAAGGAGAAGGGCCGATCCTCGCCACGCACACGGGAAACGACGTAAAAGACGGCGGCAAGCACGAGCATCAGCGAGCGCACCACAAGCTTTGTGTAATGCAAGAGCGAGATCTTTGACAGGCGTTCGCGCTTTGGCATATCCGCACTCCTTTCTTTTCTGATACCTTTATTATACCTTTTTTCCTGCGCCTTGGCAACCGAAAAGATGTAAACTTTCCTTAAAGACGCAAAGCCTTGCTTTTTTTGCCCCGCTGTGCTATGATATAAGGGTAAAACCCGTCTTTTTTCTCGGAAAGGAACGCCTATATGTACGACCAGATCATGCTCTTTGCCTTTGGCCTTCTTTTGCTCATCAAGGGTGGCGACTGGTTTGTGGAGGGCGCCACGAGCATCGCTCAGCGCTTTCACGTGCCCGAGCTTCTGATCGGGGCCACCGTGGTGTCGATCGGTACCACCCTCCCCGAGGTCATGGTGTCGGCCACCTCGGCCCTCTCCGGCCACGGCGAGATCGCCTACGGCAACGCCATTGGCTCGATCATCTGCAACACAGCGCTCATTGCCGCCGTCACGGTCGCGGTGCGCCCTGCGGCCGCACCGCGCGCCGCCCTGAAAATGCCCGTCATCTTCTTCTTTGGCTCGGCGGCAATCTATCTCGTCTCGGCCTACGCGCTCGGTGAGTTTCCGCGCTGGATCGGCTTTATCCTTCTCGCGGTGTTCCTTACGTATATGGCCCTGCAGATCCTTGCGGCACGGCGCGCTCCCCTTGTCCCCTCGGACGAGATGCCCCTGCCCGAGGCCGACGCGCACGACAGCGACGAAGCCACCCCCTCCTCTCCGCTTCTTTCGGCCCTCGCTCGGCTCGTCCTTGGGGCGGCGCTCATCGCCCTCGGTGCCGATCTTTTGGTCGATAACGGCACAAAGATCGCCGAGGCGCTGGGTGTACCCGAATCGGTCATTGCGCTCACCTTTGTGGCGCTGGGCACCTCGCTCCCCGAGCTTGTGACCGCCATCACCTCACTCATGAAGGGGCACGGCGCGCTCTCGCTCGGCAATGTCATCGGCGCCAACATCTTCAACCTCGTGCTTGTCAGCGGCGTTTCGGTCGCGCTCTCTCCCTTTGCGGTGCCGGCGGGCACCACCCTCTTCGGCCACCCCGCCTCGCTTGTCCTTGACATTCCCGTGATGCTGGCCGTTATGGCCCTGCTCACCCTGCCGGCGCTCCTTTGCGGAAAGCTCTACCGTTGGCAGGGAATTGCCCTGCTCGGCGTTTACGCCGCCTTCTGCACCCTGCAATTCGTTTTGTAAGGTTTTCTTGTCATAAATAGAAAAACCGCCCACGCTTGGGCGGTTTTTGCGTTTTTTTGGGGGGTGGGGCGATGAATTGACGCTTTGTGCGATGCGCTCAATACACGCATAAGTAATACTCGCGGCCGCAAGCATCAAGGGGGCGGTCCTCATAGCGCGGCGGAGCGGCGGTGCTGTCCATTTGCCTCAAAACGGCAAGGCCGCGGCCGTCCCTTTTGGAAAGGGCCTCCTTGCGTACAAAGATCTCGACGGCGCAGCGCACCTTATCGGGCGCGGCGGCAACGAGCGCCTGCTCACGCTCACTGAAAAGACGGGTGAGGCGCTCGGCGCGGTCAGCGTCGGTATCGGTATACGCCTCCATATCGATGCCAAGCTCCCCCTCGCCCACGGCGGCGGCCACAAGGCTCCCTGCGTGGGTGATGTTGAAGGCAAGGTCTCCCTCGGTGGGGGTGGGCTTGCCGCGCTCACCAAGGATCAGCGCGGGCAGGGGGCGGCCCGCCACCTCACGGTAAAGGGCGGCGGCAAGGCAAAGCCCCGCGCGGCGCTGTGTCCTCACGGCCTCGTTCCCCGGACGGGCGGCATAGTCGAGCGTACCCTCGGAAAGCGGCTCCGGGAGGGCGGCCGCCTCGGCTATGGCCATAACACGGACGCAAAGCATCACAGCTCCATAAGAAAGGGCAGGATCATCGGGCGGCGCTTGGTCTTTTTGAAGACGAGGCGCGCGATCTCCTCGCGGATCGCATTCTTCATTTCGTTGAAGTCATGGACGCCGCGGTCGAGGCGGTCCTCCAGCGTGCGCGCGGCGGCGCCGCGAAGCTCCTCCATGAGTGTTTCGGCCTCCTTGACGTACACAAACCCGCGCGAGACGATCTCCGGCCCCGAAAGCACCAGTCCCTCGTGGCGGTCGATCGTGGCGACCACGGTGATGAGGCCGTCCTCCGAAAGGAGCTTGCGGTCACGGAGCACCGCCGTACCGACGTCACCGATGCCCGAGCCGTCGATCAGCACCTGACCGGCGGGCACGGAGCCTGAAAAGCGCGCGCCCTCGCCGTCAAGCTCTAAGACGCGGCCGTTTTCTCCAAGGAAGATGCGGTCGGGGGAGACGCCCATAAACTCGGCGATCTCCTTGTGGGCAAAGAGGTGGCGCGCCTCGCCGTGGATCGGCATAAAGTAGGTGGGACGCACAAGCGCCAGCATAAATTTCAGCTCCTCGCTGCACGCGTGGCCGGAAACGTGGATCCCCTCAATGGAGTCGTCGTTCTCCACGCGGATCCCGTTGGCGATCAGCGTGTTGACGATCTTGCCGATCAGCTTCTCGTTGCCGGGGATCGCGCTTGAGGACAGCACCACCACGTCCTGCGCGGTGAGGGTGACGCGGTCATGCGCTCCAAAGGCCATACGGTAGAGCGCCGACATCGGCTCCCCCTGACTGCCCGTGGTGAGAAGCGTCAGCTGCTCGGGACGGAAGCGCTTCATCTCCTGCGGTTGAATGACCGTGCCCTCGGGCGCCCGAATGTAGCCAAGCTCGGTGGCGGCGCCGACAACACTCATCATGCTCCGCCCAAAGACCACCACACGGCGGCCGTGGCGCACCGAGGCATCAATGATCTGCTGCACGCGGTGAACGTTTGAGGAAAAGGTGGCGACCACAAGACGGCGGTCGGGATATTTGGTGAACAGCTGCTCAAGCGAATTGCCGACCCGTCTTTCCGAGGGGGTGTAGCCCACGCGCTCGGCATTCGTGGACTCGCCAAGCATCAAAAGCACGCCACCGTCTCCAATGGCGGCAATGCGGCCAACGTCCATCATCCGCCCGCCGATCGGCGAGACATCCAGCTTATAGTCGCCCGTGTGGAACACGGTGCCAAGGGGGGTCGTCAGTGCGATCGCCGAGGCATCGGGGATCGAGTGATTGACGTGCACAAACTCGGCGGTAAAGGCGCCGAGGGTGACGGTGTCTCCCGCGCGCACGGTACGCAGATCGGGCTTCTTCGGAAGGCGGACCTCCTCCAGCTTGTGGCGCAAAATGCCCATAGTGAGCGCCGTACCGAACACGGGCACCGAAAGCTCACGGAGAACGTACGGCACTCCGCCGATGTGATCCTCATGGCCGTGGGTCAGAAGGATGCCACGCACGCGCGGGGCGTTCTCGGTGAGGTAGGAGATGTCGGGAATGACGAGGTCAACGCCCGGCATATCCTCGTCGGGGAAGGCAATGCCGGCGTCGATGATGACGATATCGTTCCCGTATTCAACGGCGCACATGTTTTTGCCGATCTCATGAAGTCCCCCAAGGAACACCACACGCAGCTTGTGGGCGGGGCGCTTTCCACCCTTGCCGCGCCCACGGGGGACGGCGGCCATGTCGCGCCGCGAGGCTTCCTTACGTGACGTTTCCTTGCGTGGCGGTTCCTTTCGCAAGGCCTCCTTATGCGAGGGCTTTTGGGAAGCGATGGGCCTCTTTAGCCCGTCCGCGCCGGGCGCGCGCTCCTTTTTCATGGCAGGGCCGGCCGCCGTTGCGGCACGGGGCGCCTTTTTTCCGCGCTCCCTTGGCAAAGCCTCACTGCGGGGCGCCTTTTTTCCGCGCCCGAGAAAGGCCTTTTCTTTTTCTTTCATTCTTTTATCCTTTTCTGTCACGGCATACGGAAAAACGGGGAGCACCTGCCGTGACGGACGGCACTCCCTTGTCAATGATACGTACTACTTTATTCGCGGCAGAGCCGCACTCCCGAGGGACGCCGCCGACGGGAGATTGTCATCAAAGAAAAAAGAGGAAGGGCAGCATCACCGCCGAGGCGGCCGCCGCACCGAGGAGAAAGGGCAAAAGCCCAAAGGGGCGGCGCTCTCTCCGCGCGCCGCAGCATTCGGACAAAAGGCGCGTGGCCTCACGCACGATATCCCCCGTACGCTCGGCCTCTCTCCGCGCCCCGTCCTTCAACACAAAAAAGACTTCTTCAAAATACTCGCTGTCCGGCCTCACAAGGCGGACCACACGCTTTTCACATCCTCTGACCACAGGGCACCTCTCACTTTGGTTTCTGTGGAATTATATGCCAAAAGCGCCACTCTTATTCAGCGTATAGCAGAAAATCTCGCGCGCACAAAACGCGTGAGTTGTAAACAATACTTTTCAAAAGCCGCGTTTTCTTAGCGACGCGGGATGAAAACGTCGAAGAGGTTGCCTTCGCCGGCGCCCTTCTGCAGGGTGGCCTCAAAGCCAAACTCGTCAAGATCGTCCTCGGCGGGCGCGGCCACAGGGGCGGGCGCGGCGGCAGGAGCCTCAGCCACAGGAGCCACGGGGGCGGGAGCCACAGGAGCCTCGACCACGGGGGCCACGGGGGCCTCGACCACGGGGGCCACGGGGGCCACAGGAGCCTCGACCGCAGGAGCCGCGGCGGCGGGAGCCTCGGCTACGGGAGCCGCGACGGCCGCAGGTGCGGAGACCACAGGGGGCAGGGTCTTCTTACGGGCGGGCTTTTTGGCTCTCTCGACCACAACGTCAAAGCTGTCGTCAAGCAGATCGTCAATGCTGATCCCGAAAAGGCGCTTGATCGCCAGAAGCTTCTCAGCCTCGGGATAGGAATCGCCGACCTCCCATTTGTAGACCGCCTGGCGCGTCACACCGACAGCGCGGGCGAACCCCTCCTGAGTAAAGCCGTTGGCTTTTCTGAGGGCCACGATCTTCTCATTGTACTTCATCTTGTCGAACCTTTCTTGTGAGATTTTATTTTAAGCTTTTCTAATTCTTTATCTTATTCCAATTCCTCTGCGTAGGCCACCGAGGTGAGCTTATCGCACCGCCAGCCGTTCTCGGTGAGAACGAGGGGCAGAGACAGCTCTCTCTCCATGGGGCTTTTCCCGTCCTTATACACACGGACGGTGACGGTGACGGTGGCCGATGTGGCGGTGGCCTCCGCAAGGCGCATGGTGTCGTAAAGATACTCGTAGGTGATGCCACGGTACCAATCGAACATCGGCTCCCGCGCGATGAGAACAAGGATCCCCTCGCCCGTTGCGACCGAGCGCACCTGATACTCGTAAAACCGATTGCCCTCGGTGGGGAACGCCTTGCGATAGAGGATCGCCGTGACCGTGGGGGTGTAGACCGCCGCGGCCGCCGCACGCAAGTCATCCAGTGTCCGTATGCCGTTGGCCGTCAGCCACTCTTCGTCGGCGGGGAAGTAGAAATCTCCCACGGCGGCGGTGCCCGTCTTGACGGGAATACCGTCACCCACAAAGGCGAGGTTTACGGCCTTTGAGGCCTCAAGAAGTGCCTCGGCGGCGGGAAAGACCTCGGCCTCGGTCACTGCGGGGGGGCGCGGCGTGCAGGCAGGGAGCATCACCGCGAGGGCGGCGAGGAGAAGCAGGGCGGCAAGGATGCGCCTCACGCCTCGTCCTCCCCGTCGGCGGCGGCTACCGCCTCATCCTCCGCCGCGGCGCCGAGCATGGCACCGATCTCCCCAAGGGGAGGGGCGGTCTCATCCGCAGGGGCGGCCTCGATCTCGCGGAGAGTTTCCTCCTCGCGCTCAAGCCGTGTGAAGGTGACAACCTTAACGCCCTCGTCCAGCCGCATCACAATGACGCCGCCTGCGGTGCGAGAGTAGGTAGGAATGCCCGAAACGGGAGTACGGATGATGACGCCCGCCGAGGTGATGAGCATGATATCGTCATCCTCACCGACAGCGGCAATGGCCGAAAGGCCCCCCGTCTTATCCGAGATGCTGTGGCAGGAAACGCCAAGGCCGCCGCGGTTTCTCATCGAACGGAAATCGTCAAACTCGCACCGCTTGCCAAAGCCGTTTTCGGTAATGGTCAAAAGCTTTTTGCCCTCCAGGACGAGAGCCACACCCACGACCTCATCGTCTCCGCGCAGGGTGATGCCGCGCACGCCGCGGGCCGTACGGCCCATAACGCGCACGTTTTCCTCGCTAAAGCGTGTGGCAAGACCGCCGCGTGTGGCGATCACAAGGTCGCCCTCTCCCTTCGTGTGGCGGACAAAGAGAAGCTCATCGTCCTCATCGAGCGTCAGAGCGCGCTTACCGCCCTTTCTCTGGTACTCGTATTCCGAAAGGCGCGTACGCTTGATGACGCCGCGCTTTGTGACCATGGTAAGGAACTCCTCGGCCGCAAATCCCGCGATCGGGATAATGGCGGTGATCTTCTCGCCCTCGGCAAGCTCTAAGACGTTCACGATGTTCGTGCCCTTGGCGGTACGCGAGGCCTCGGGGATGCGGTAGGCCTTTTTGGTGTAGACCTTACCGAGGTTGGTGAAGAACAGAAGGTACTCGTGGCTGTTGGCAACGAGAACGTTCTCAACAAAGTCCTCCTCCTTGGTGGTCATACCGATCACACCCTTGCCGCCGCGGTGCTGGGCCGCGTAGGTCGAGGCGGGCTGGCGCTTGATGTAGCCGCCGTGGGTGAGGGTAAGCACGCAGGTGTGGCGGGGAATGAGGTCCTCAAGGTCGATCTCCTCGGTCGACTCGCACAGCTCGGTGCGGCGGCCATCCGCAAACTTCTCCTTGACAAGGAGCAGCTCCTCACGGATGATGTCCTTGACCTTTTCCCCGTCGGCAAGGATGCCGCGCAGCTCGCTGACGCGGGCAGAGAGCCTTTGAATTCTGTCCTCGATCTTCTGGCGCTCAAGGCCCGAAAGCTTACCGAGCGTCATCTCAACGATCGCCTGTGCCTGCGCCTCGGAAAGGCCAAAGGCATCGCACAGCCTTCCCTTGGCTTCGGGGATCGAGGCCGAGGAACGGATGATCTCAATGACCTCGTCGATGTGGTCGATCGCGGTCTTGTAGCCCTCGTAGATGTGCATCTCGTTCAGCGATTTTTCAAGCTCATGGCGCGTGCGGCGCACCACGACCTCCTCCTGGTGACGGATGTAGTGGTCAAGGATATCGGGGAGCGACAGCACCTTCGGCTCACCGCCGACCAGCGCCAGCATATTGACGGCGCAGGTGCTTTGCATCTGGGAGAACTTGTAGAGCTGGTTGAGAATGACCTCGCCGTTGGCATCGCGGCGGTACTCGATCACGATCCTCATACCCGCACGGCCCGACTCGTCACGCACGTCGGTAATGCCCTCAATGCGCTTCTGGTTGGCAAGATCACCGATCGCGCCCACCAGCTGGGACTTGTTGACCATGTAGGGGATCTCCGTGACCACGATGCGGTGCTCGTTCTCCTCCACGCGCGCCCGGGCACGGACGATCACACGGCCGCGGCCGGTCTCATACGCCTCCTGCATCCCGCGCGAGCCGTAAATGATCGCGGCGGTCGGGAAGTCGGGACCCTTGACGTACTGCATCAGCTCCGGCACGGTGCATTCGGGGTGGTCCATGCGGTAAATGGTGCCGTCAATGACCTCGCCGAGGTTGTGCGGGGGGATGTTGGTCGCCATACCGACGGCAATACCCACAGCGCCGTTCACAAGCAGGTTCGGGAAGCGGGCGGGGAGCACGGTCGGCTCCTTGCGGCTGTTATCAAAGTTTGGAACAAAGTCGACAACGTTCTTCTCGATGTCACCCATAAGGTGGCCCGCGATCTTGGCCATTCTCGCCTCGGTGTAACGGTAGGCGGCGGCGCCGTCACCGTCCACGTTACCGAAGTTACCGTGGCCCTCGACAAGCGGATAGCGGAGAGAGAAGGACTGCGCGAGGCGCACCATGGTGTCATACACCGCGGCATCCCCGTGGGGATGATAGCGGCCCAGCACGTTACCGACCGTGGTGGCCGATTTGCGGAAGGGCTTGTCGTAGGTCAGG
This sequence comes from Eubacteriales bacterium, assembly GCA_045634705.1. Taxonomy (GTDB): domain Bacteria; phylum Bacillota; class Clostridia; order Oscillospirales; family CAG-272; genus UBA1740. Next base: position 9,304 of record JAZRAU010000086.1, read on the forward strand.
CCGTCCTCGTACATCGCGTACATGATGCGGCGCTGGCCGGGCTTCATACCGTCGCGCACGTCGGGAAGCGCGCGCGAGGTGATCACACTCATGGAATATTCAAGGAAGGCCGTGCGGACCTCCTTTTCCATGGCGCGTTTTTCTATCCTCTGTTCGGGAAAGGAAATGTCTTGGGGGACGTTTTTATGCTCCATTTTGGTATCTCCTTTCCTTAAATGTCAAGATTTTCAACGAATTTCGCGTTCTGCTCAATGAACTCACGGCGCGGCTCCACGTCGTCACCCATAAGGAGAGAGAACACCTGATCGCAAAGAATGGCATCGCTCATCTCCACCTTGAGAAGCGTACGCGTCTCGGGGTTCATCGTGGTCTCCCACAGCTGCTCGGGGTCCATTTCACCAAGACCCTTGTAGCGCTCGGCCTCGATGTTTCCGCCCATCTCCTCAATGATGCGGTCGCGCTCGGCATCCGAGAAGGCGTATCTCTCCTGCTTGCCCTTTTTGATCTTGTAAAGCGGGGGCTGGGCGAGGTAGATGTGTCCGTCCTCAATGAGCTTTTTCATGTGGCGGAAGAAGAAGGTGAGAAGAAGCACGCGAATGTGCGCGCCGTCCACGTCGGCATCGGCCATAAGAATGATCTTGCCGTAGCGCAGCTTTTCAATATTAAACTCATCTCCGATGCCACAGCCGAGAGACTGTATGATAGGAATGATAGAGGTGTTGCTCAGCACCTTGTTAAGACGGCTCTTTTCCACGTTCAGGATCTTACCGCGCAGGGGAAGAATGGCCTGGTAGCGGCTGTCACGCCCGTCGGTCGCCGAGCCGCCTGCCGAGTCACCCTCAACAAGATAAAGCTCGGTCAGCTCAGCGCGCTTTTCCTGGCAGTCACGGAGCTTGCCGGGAAGCGAGGAGCTTTCGAGAACGCTCTTGCGGCGCGTTAGCTCACGCGCCTTTCTCGCCGCCTCACGCGCACGGTAGGCCGCCATGGCCTTTTCAATGATCGCGCGGCCCGAGGTCGGGTTTTCCTCAAAATATTCCTCCATTTTCTTGGAGACGATGCTATCGACCAGCGAGCGCACCTCGGAGTTGCCGAGCTTGGCCTTGGTCTGGCTTTCAAACTGCGCGTCCTGGAGCTTTACGCTGATGATCGCAGTGATGCCCTCACGCACGTCCTCACCCGAAAGGTTCTTGTCGCTCTCCTTCAGCTGACCGATCTTTCTTGCGTAGTCGTTGATCGCCTTGGTGATCGCCGACTTGAAGCCGCTCTCGTGGGTACCGCCCTCGATCGTGGCCATGTTGTTGGCAAAGGAAATGAGGGTCTCGTTATAGGAGTCGTTGTACTGGAGCGCCACCTCAGCCACAATGCCGTCGCGCTCTCCCTTCATATAGACGATGTCCTTATGAATGAGGGCCGCGTGCTTTTGCTCGTTCAGGTACTCAACAAAGCTGATAATACCGCCCTCATAGCAGAGGACCTCCTCGCGCTCCTGTCCCTCGCGCTTGTCGCAAAGCACGATCTTGACGCCCGCATTGAGGAAGGACTGCTCACGCATTCTCTTTAAGACGACCTCATAATCAAAGACCGTCTCCTCAAAAATGGTGGGGTCGGGCTTGAAGGTCACAGTCAGGCCGTGCAGGTCGGTGTCTCCCTCACAGGTAAAGGGGCGGTCCACGTGGCCGCGCACAAAGCGCTCGGTGTACTTCTTACCTCCGCGGTGGTTTGAGACCTCCAGCCACTCGGAAAGCGCGTTAACGACCGAGGCACCGACGCCGTGCAGGCCGCCCGCGATCTTATAGCCGTCACCGCCAAACTTACCTCCCGCGTGGAGCACGGTATACACCACCTCCAGCGTGGGAAGCCCCGTCTTTTCATTGATACCGTCGGGGATACCGCGGCCGTCGTCCTCAACCGTCACGCTGTTGTCGTTGTTCAGCGTCACACGGATGCAGCTGCAGGCTCCGGCCAGCGCTTCGTCGATCGAGTTATCCACGATCTCGTTGATGAGGTGGTGAAGTCCTCCCGACGAGGTCGTACCGATGTACATACCGGGGCGCTTTCTGACCGCCTCAAGGCCCTCAAGAACCTGGATCTGGCTGTCGTTATACGCCTGCTCACCGATGATCTTTTCTTCCATAGTGTCCTTCCTTATCTTGCCCTCTTGGGCTTACATTCCCCGCCGCGCCGCGCGCCGACCAAGCACACGCACAGCGTTACGGGTCAAGTATAAACTTTCCTTACCCCCATCCTCACAAAGGACAAGGGATACGGGGACATCCCCCGTGGTGACTGTGAGTGAGCCCTCCCTTTCCAACCTCTTTAAGGTCGTGAGGGTGGCCTTTCCCACCGTTGCCGTATCCATATCAAAGATACCGACAATGCTTTTTTTCTTTACCGAGACCTCATCACTCAGCCACAGCTTCATAATGACCTCCCCGGGTTCTGATGAGATGCGCGCCCGCCGCCGAGAAATCCCGCTCGTCGCACGCGGTGACAAGGATCTGCCTCCCCGCAAGCGAGGAGAGAAGAAAGCTCCTTCTGGCGGGATCCAGCTCACTCATCACATCATCAAAGAGAAATACGGGATACTCGCCCGACACCTCTCTTGATACCTCGCCCTCGCCAAGCTTTAAGGCAAGGGTGATCGAGCGCTGCTGCCCCTGCGAGGCAAACTCACGCGCGGCATGCCCGCCGATCTTAATGGAAAGATCGTCGTGGTGAGGGCCGTGGACGGTAAAGCCCGCCGCGATCTCACGCCGCACGTCACTCTTATAAAGATTAGCATAGAATTCACTCAAAACGGGGATCGAATTTTCCGGGGCCTCGGAGTGATAGCCGAGCGTGAGTGCCTCCCTCCCCTCGGAGAGAGAGGAAAGGATGTCGGCCGCTGCGGGGGAAAGGCGCCTTACGTACTCGTATCGGCGGCAAACGATCCTCGCGGCCGCCTCGGCGAGGCGCTCACTCCATACGGTAAATTCATCCTCTATGAAGGGGCCTCCCTTCTGGGCCAGCTTCAGGAGCGAATTTCGCTCCTCTAATATCTTTGCATAGGTGGCGTACAGCGGAATGTACGAGGGGTCGTTCCCCGCGATCGCCACGTTCAAAAACTCCCGCCGTCCCTCGGGACTGCCCTTGACAAGCAAAAGATGCTCGGGGTGGAACAGCACGGCACGGAAATGACCGATCATATCCCCGGCGCGGTCTGTGGGAGCCCCGTTATAAAGGCGCACCTTCTCACGGCCCTCAGTGCGGTAAAGGAGAGTTTTTTTTCGCCCTCCTCCTAAAAACTCGGCCGATATCTCAAATCCGCTTTTACCAAAGGAGCAAAGCTCCCTGTCGGTGGCGCCGCGGAAGCTTTTCCCGCGCGAAAAATAATAGACAGCCTCAAGAAGGTTGGTCTTTCCCTCGGCATTTTTCCCGTAAAGCAGGTTAACGCCCGGGGCAAAGATGACCTCCTCTTTTTCAATATTGCGGAAGCTTTTGACCTTGACCCTTTTCAGCTCCATCAGTCTGCCATGCGGACGGGAAGAACCATGTAGAAGTATTTTTCTCCGTCCTCATCCTTCGGCTCAATGGTCATACTGCTCCTTTGGTTTTTCAGCGTGAGAAGAACCTCATTTCCCTCCGCGGCGCGGATGCTGTTGATGAGGAAACGGCAGTTAAAGCCGATCTCAATGTTCTCACCCGTGTGGATACAGGGCATCTCGTCATAGACCTTACCGGATACCGAGGTCGAGGTCAGGGTCAGGATATTATCCTCAACAAGCAGGCGCACAAAGCTCCGTCCGTTCGATTGGCTCTTGTCCTCGGCCACAAGGTTGGCGCGCTCAAGCCCCTCAAGGAGACGGGCGCGGTCCACGGTCACATAAATGGTCTGATCCTTTGGAATGATGCGGTTATAGTCGATGTAATCCTCGTCGATAAGACGGGTGAAGAAGGTCATCTCGTCGAGGGCAAAGATCGCGTGGCGGCGCGTCAGATACACGTTGATCCTCTCGTCACCGTCGGGAAGAATACGGAGAAGCTCTGTCAGGGCGTGCCCCGGCACGATAAACTCAAACGAGGGGCACTCCACAACGCCGATATCGCGCACGTCACACGCGCGGGAAACGACCGAAAGAGTAAAGCTGTCACAGGAGACAATGTCAAAGCTCCCTTCCTTAATACGGAAGAAGGCACCGCCCAGCATGGGGCGCGACTCCTGCTGCTCACCCACCGAGTGAATGACCTTACCGATCATGGTCTTAAGGATACCGGCACCGATCTCAAAGCCGCGCTCACCCGAAAGGACAGGGAGATTAGGAAAATCACTGCCGCGCAGAGCAAAGAGGGAGAAGGTGGAAGCACCGCTTGTCAGCTTGGCATTGAAGCGGTCATCGACCTCCAGCGTTACCTCGTCCTCAGGCATGACCTTGAGAATTTGAGCTAAGCGAGAGGCGTTGATGATAAAGCTGCCGGGCGTATTCACGCAAACAGCCTCGATCTCCGAGACCGTGCCCTTTTTCATATCGTAGGTGGAAAGCTTGATCCTGTCCTCCACAGTTTCTATCAAAACACCCTCGATCGAGGCAATGGTATTCTTGCTCGATACCGTACCCATGGCGGGCGTCAGCTTCTCTAAAAAACGGGATTTTTGAAAAGTGATGTTCATCGTGGCTTCCTTTCCTTTGGCTCGCGGAGAGCAAAAACTGTAAGATAAAAAAACAATATAACCTTATAGTAGCAGTAGTAGGGGCGGGGGAAACAGTGGAAAACTCAAAAAAGAGCCGTGTATCCTCGGGTTTTTAACTTTCCTTTATTCACATAAACCCCTTGATAGGCTGTGGACAAACCGAGGATATCCTTGAGGGGAAAGAAAAAAGAAAGTTTTGCACACGCTTTTCCACACCGAAAATCCACAAAAATGTGGAAAACTCAGCTCCGCACCTCGCGGATCATTTCTTCAATATCGTATTCAAGCGAGGGGGTCTCGCGCACTGCCTTTTCCACCCATTTGATCGAGTTGATGATCGTGGTATGGTCGCGGTCAAAGTAAACGCCGATCGCCGAAAGAGAGAGGTCGGTCATTTGGTGAATGATGTAAATGCAGATGTGGCGCGCCCTGGCAATGCCCTGCGTGCGGCGGTTGCCCTTAAGATCGTCGGGGTGGATCTCATACTTTCTTGACACCACGCGGAAGACCTTGTTGACCACATCCTGCGTGACGGTGGGCGTGCGGAGAAGGTCGGCCACGTTTCTCTTACACATATCTAAAGTAACCTTTTGTGAGGTGATCATCGTGATGCCCTTGAGACGGTGGATCGCGCCCTCGATCTGACGGATATTCTCGGTCAGATTTTGCTGGAGATATTCAATGACCTCATCGGGAAGAAGAAGGCTGGCCTCGTCCGCCTTTTTCTTGATGATTGCCGTTCGCAGCTCGGCCGAGGGGGGCTGAATGTCGGCCAGCTGGCCCCATTCAAAGCGGGTGAGTAGGCGCTCCTCCAAGGGACGGATCTCACGCGGGGGACGGTCGGATGTCAGAATGATCTGCTTTCCTTCCTCGTAAAGGGAGGAGAAGGTATGAAAAAATTCCTCCTGCGTTTGTACCTTACCCGCGATGAACTGAATGTCGTCGATAAGAAGAATATCGGCGTTGCGGTAGTAGGAGCGGAAGGCCGCGGTGGAATTGTTCTGCATGGCGCTTATCAGCTCTGTGGTGAAGTCCTCACCGCGCTTATAAACGATGCGGATATCTCCGTTTCTTTTTTTGATCTCGTTTGTGATAGCGTAAAGAAGATGCGTTTTTCCAAGACCGCTGCGGCCGTAGATAAAGAGGGGATTGTAAAGGTTCTCGTTCTCGGCGGTCTTATCACAGGCAAAGCGCGCCACAGCAAGGGCGGCGGCGTGGGCAAAGCGGTTGGAGTCAGCCACAAGGAAGTTTTCAAAGGTGTAGCGCTCCACGATCGTTCGGGGATTTTGAATGTCGTTGATGTTGATCTGGTAAGGCTCCTCCTCAACCACGTCCTCCTCCTCCTCGGGCCTTTCAAACACGGGGCGGCGGAATTCTCCCTCACGCACGGTAAAGGAGACGGTGAAGGGGGCACCCATAACGGTGGTGAGACATTCCTCAATCACCGGCTTATAGTTGCCTTCAAGATAACGGAGCTTAAATGCCACGTTGGTGGAAAAGACCGCATGGCTCTCTCCCAGCTCTTCCAGCTGAAGATCGCGGAACCAAACGGCAAAAACGTTCTGCGCGTATCTCTCACGCACAAGGGCCAGCGCCGCTTCACAGATCTCCGTAAGCCCGTTTTCCATAAGGATCTCCTTTCCCAAAAAAATATACATGCCTATTATAACATATATTAAAATATATTACAATAGAAAAAGGCGAAAAATGTAATAAAAAATTTACATTACAAGGAGTGTGGGAATTGAAAAATAAGGATGGGTGTGGTATACTATGGGGGAAAGAGAGGAAAATCATGAAAATTACGCTCATCATCCCCATGTACAATGAGGAAAGCATCGTTAAAGAAACGCTCCGTGAGGTCGGCGCGTATATGAAGGACACCTTCTCTTGTGACTACGAGATCCTTTGTGTGAATGACGGCTCGCTTGACCGTACCGCCGCCATTGTTGAGGCATCGGAGGATCCTGCCGTCCGCCTTGTGTCGTATGAGGAAAACAGAGGGAAGGGCTATGCCGTCCGCCGCGGCGCCCTCGAAGCGAAGGGTGACGTTGTCTTTTTTACAGACTGCGATCTGGCCTACGGCACGGGGGTTATCAAGACCTTTTATGATGTTCTGTCCGCCGCGGACGGGCCGGACGTGGCCGTTGGCTCACGCGTGCTTCATGAGAATGGGTACGGCGAGTATTCCCGGATGAGAAGGCTTGTCAGTCGCACGTATATTTTGGTTCTCCGCCTCCTTGGGGGCCTCCGCCTTTCCGACTCGCAATGTGGGTGCAAGGGCTTTCGTGCCGCCGCCGCAAAAAAAATCTTCGCGGCGGCAAAGGTCGACCGCTTTGCCTTTGACTTTGAGGCGATCCTTCTCGGTGAGCATTACGGCTTTGCCTTCCGTGAGGTTCCCGTCGCTATCGAGCGCCACGGCAAAAGCAGTGTGCGCGTTATGCGCGATACTCTCCGTATGCTGCGCGACCTTTACCGCATGAAAAAGCGCATCCGCCACCTCGAAAAGTGAACACATACCCTACGGTATGAGAAAAATGTAAAGAAAACAAAACAAAAAAGACCGTCAAACGGTCTTTTTTGTTTACTGTCTCTTTTAATCCAAAAGCTCGTAGGCCTCGCGCATACCGTGAAAGACGGTACAGCCGTCACGCTCACAGGACATATTGCCGGCCCCCTCGGATTCTTCCTGCAACAAGTCACAAAAGGCGGACGCCTTTTTTTCATCGTAAAACTCGTAAACGTGCAGCCATACACCTTTGCGGTTAGCCTTAAGGAGCGTTTTCACATCCTTGTGGGTCTCTGTGAGGGGGTTGGGGCTGCCCTCACCGTAGCGGAGAACGGTATAGCCCTCCTTTAGAAGCTTTTTCTCGGCGCGGTCGATAGCGGTGCCGCACGAGACAAGAAGAAACAAAAGAGAAAAAAGAAGGAGAAAGGAAAGGGGGCGGATCAGTGTTTTCATAGGCACCTCCTCAGAGATAGGGGAAGAGCATGCTTTGCAGCTCGGCCGACAGAAGATCAAGACCAAAGGAAACGATGAGGGTAACGGCGGTCAGGGCCAACCCAATGGCCGATATCCCCAGTCCCGTTTTGGTCATAGGCTCAAAATAGCCGCGGCGGCAGCGGTCAACGATCGCCACCACGATGCCCGCGATCCCGGCGGGAATACCCACAAAGCAGGAGCCGAGGATCGCAAGAACGCCAAGCGCCAGGGCCGCAAAGGGAAGGTTGCGGTTCTCGGCAGGGACAAAGGGGCGCTCGTTTTTCTTGCTCTTTTCGCTTTTCGGCGGTGCCTTCGGTGGGGTTTTCTGCGGCTCCTCCGCGGTCCCTTCGGCCGTTTTCTCGCCCTCGGTGCGGCCCTCCTCGCGCGGCGGGCGCTTGTCACCTCCGGGGGGCGTGTAGCCACGGGTCAGCTTATCAAAAAAATCCGACATACGGGTGTCCTCTCTTGACGAAAATTTTATAAAATGATATAATTTGGCTACCCCCATTATACCATGTGGGGGTGAAAAAAGCAAGATGCTTTTGGGAGGGGGGAAAGACGCATGAAAAAAGAAAGCAGCAGTCCCCGGCGCCGCCTTATCGTCACGAATGCTGTGGCCGCAGGAGCCATTCTTCTGTTTCTTCTCCTTGACCGCTTTGATCTTTTTGACGGCCTTCTCTTTTGTCCCTGGCACCTTGTGGGCCTCTATTGCCCCACCTGCGGTATGACGCGTGCCGCGCACGCCCTTCTTTCTTTGGATATCGCCGCCGCCCTGCGCCAAAATCCCCTCATCCTTCCGCTTCTTTTTGTCATCGGTTATTATGAGGGCTATGCCGTCACCTCGGCACGTCGGGGACGGCCCACGCTGCTTCTTGGTGCCTCGCGGTGGCCCGCAACGCTTCTCCTTATCGCCTTTGGTGTCTTTTTCCTCGTCCGGAATGTGCTTCTTTGCTTTGGCATCGATCCTTTGGGGGATTTTATAAGATAAAAAGAGAGCGACCGCAGTCGCTCTCTTTTCTATTAATGAAAGGTAAAGCCGTGCCAAGGCACATCACATGATCGTCTGGCCGTTGATGATAAGGCCAAAGGCCAGCGAGAGGCGGGCGGCCGCGCGCTTGCACATCAGCATACGGTCAAGGAAGATCTCAAAATAGTCCATAACGGGGCTGATCGCGGTGTCGATCGTCAGCAAAAGCTCCACGCGCCGCGCGTCACTCTTGACCGTAAGCTGTGAGGAAATGACCGAGAAATTCACACGGTCGTGAATGTCAAAGGATGTAGGGTCGGGGTTGCGGACGCGCGAGCGCCGCACGTCCGATTTGTCGGCGAGTATCAGGGCGGCGGCCACCTCGCTGACGGCTTCTCCCTCGCCCTCGTCGTGGTTGCCGATCGCGCTGATGACGGTGGCCACCTCCGCGGGCTCCATACCGAGGGTGTCAAGCAAGCGGAAGGCCATAAGGGCGCCGCTTTGCGAGTGCTTTTTGCGGTTGATGACATTGCCGATGTCGTGCAGGAGAGCGGCAATGCGGCAAAGCTCCACCGTCCGCTCGGGATAGCCGAGGGCGGAAAGGATCTCCCCTGCGCGCGCGGCCACGGTGCCCACGTGGGCGTAGGTATGCTCGGTGTAGCCGATCGCCGCTAAGGAGGCGTCGGCGGCCTCAATGTAGGTCTTGACGGTCGGGTGGTCGCGCAGGGTGCGGTAGGTCAGCATAGGGCCTCCTTGTGGGGTTTTGGGTTAATGCAGAACAAGCGAAAGGTATACGATACCGCCGCGCTCGGTCTTTTTTGTAACGGCGGCGGCGCCGTCGGTATACAGCCAACGGGGAAGCACGGCTTCCTTGGTGGCCTCCCCGGCAATGCTGCGAGAGGCGGTAAGCTCACGGAGCGTACCGTCCTTCACACGGCCCGAAAGAGAGGCGCCCCCGGGCAGAGGCAGGTGGAAGGTGGCCCCCGTCACACGGAAGGGGTCAAGGCCAAAGCCCACGTGCAGGCGGCCGTCTCCGTACGAAAGGTAGGAACGGCGCAGGGCCGAGAGGAAAACGGCGGCCATCTCGCCCATGCCCTCGGCGGTGTCGGCGGGGAGGAAGCCAAAGACGTCGGCCTCGGCCGCAAGGCGAGAAAGCGTCGGCAGGGCGGCGGCGTGGATGTCGGCGTAGGCATCGGCCACAAGGGCAAGGCGGTAGGGAGAGGGGTCCTTCTCACGGCTGACGGCCGCAAGCACGGTGGCCTGACGGCGCGGCTCGACCGAGAGAGGGGCGGCATAGGCGGGAAGATACAGGGGGGCATCCAGGGGCGAGATCTCGCCCTCGGCGGCCACGTACATACCGCGCACCCTTGGAATGGAGGCTGTGAGCTGTGTGGCCGTTTTTTTGCAGGCGGTGACGGCGCGGCTCCCCTCGCCCAGTGCCTCGGCCGTCTCGGCATAGGCCAAGAGTGCCGCGGAAACGGCGGCCGTGGAAAGCAGGGGGCGCTGAACCACAGCGCCGCATTCGGGAAGGTCGGCACAGCGGACGCGTGTATCAAAGCGGTCCTCTATTACGGCCTCGGAAAGCAGGTAGTCAGCACCGCTTTTCATGACGGGATAGCCGTACTCCGAGAGGAAGGCCCGATCGTCTGTGTAGCTTTCATAAAGCGCCATGGCAAGCACGGCGGCGGCCGTTTGCTCCACGCGGCCGCGGCGCACGTCATCGGGCAGGCACTCGTGCCCCTCGGCATTCGCGTAATAGGGGTATCGCGCGCGCCTCGGCCCAAGTCCACCAAAGCGGGTCTCGGCCGCAGGGAGCAGCCGCGCCAGCGAAAGCGCCACGGTCCTTGCCTCGGCAAAGCGCCCAAGCGACAAAAGGGCCGAAAGCACGCGCAAGGACACCGTCGGCGCTATGCCGTAGGGAGCAAAGGCGTGGTCGGCACGGAGCATGGCTCCGCCGCCGAGGACGCGCAAAAGGTAGAGGGAGCCGTCCGCCACACGGGCAAGCGCGGGATCGTCGGGCGTCAGGCGGTGACGGTAGGCATCCCCCAAAAAGGAGGAGGCGTGGACGGAAAATAGACGCCCCTCCCCTGTGTTGTAAACAAAACCTCGCATCTGAGACAGGGCGCCGAGCAGATCTTCCCGCGTGCCGTCTCCCTCGGCAAGAGCCAGGAAGAAGGAGACCGAGGAGCCGCGCTTGAAGGAGCCGAGCACACGGCCGCCCTCGCGCGTTTTCTCGACACGGACGGGGTGAGAGGTAAAGAAGCAAAGGCCCTCGTTTCCACCGCCCTCCGTCGGACGCTCCCCGACAAGGAACGGCCCCTCCTGGGTGAGGGTGTAGGGGGTGTCCTTCGGCAGGGTCAGCTCGTATCCCAGCGTCAGCTCGCCGCGTGAGAGGATCCTTTTGGTGATCATAAGAAGCGCCCGGTCGGCAAGGATGCAGGCCCGCGTTTCCACCGTCACGCCGCGCGCATAGTGGCAGACCGAGGTGAGGGTGCCCTCGTGCGTGGAAAGCTCGGCCTTAAAGGAGAGGGGCTTGCCGAGCGGACGGCCGCGGTGCAGAAGCAGGGGGCGCATATGAAAAAGCAGGCGCGGTGCTCCGCCGTGAGAGAGGCGGTAAAGGCCCGCGGGAGGCAGGTAGGCGGGCATCGGGAGCGTGGGCAGGATCCCACCCTCACAGTCCATCGCGCAGAAAAGGTCTCCGTTGCCAAGCAGCGGAGAGGTGGTAATGGCTGTGCCTTTTTCGTACGTGCATTTCATATGGTTGCCCTCACTTTGGTTATCTATATACAGTATATACCAAACCGAAGAATTTTTCAAGTCATTTCGCAAAGCGGCGGCAAGAAAGGAAAAAGGAAAGAGAAAAATCAAAAAATGTGCGGTCCGCGGCTCCTTGCTCAAGGAAGGCCGCGGGCAAAAGGAAAAGCATTATAAAGAAAGAAGCCATGCTTCAAAAAAGAGAACAAAGAAAACGCCGCCCGCGCGGCGTTTTCTTTGTTACTCTCTCTCGGCAAGGTAATCAAGTGTGACCTTGTAGTAATCGGCCAGCTTGATCGCCACCCCAAAGGGGATCTCGCGTTCGCCCCGCTCGTATCTCTGATAAACAGTGGTCTGCATATCTAAGAGCTGTGCAATCTCCTTTTGTGTTTTGTCGCTGTCCTCGCGCAGATCGCGAATTCTTCTATACATACCTTACCCCCCTATGTCCTGATGGTTTTAATTATAATGAAAACACCGTTTGGTATTGACAAATAACACCAAGCGGTGTTATAATAGGAAGCGAAGTCAGAAAAGCATGGCTTGCTTTTAGGAGGAATAGCATGAGTAAAAGAGTTTTTGGGAAGCGTATTTTTGTCCTTCCGCTGTGCCTTTTGGTAACGGTTTTTGTGCTCACCGCTTGTGACAGACTGCCGTTTTTCGGCAGGGTGACTGTTACCCTGGATGCGGGAAACGGGAGCGAGGCGATCACACAGAGGGTGAAGGAGGGCGAGCTTTTGGCCGTGCCCGAGACTCCCGTGAGAGAGGGCTACGAATTTGTGGCGTGGGTCCTTGCCGACGGAACAGAGTGGCGCTTTGAGGAGATGCCTGTCACCGAGGAGATGTCTTTGGTTGTGCTTTGGCGGTGCGCTCCACATGTCTATGACGGCCCCTGTGACACCACCTGTGAAAACCCCGATTGCGGGGGCGTTCGCGTGGCGCCCCATGTTTACGACCACGCCTGCGACACCACCTGTAACACCGAGGGTTGCGGCTACGTCCGTGTGACCGAGCATCGGTATTCGGATGTCTGCGACGAGGTGTGCGATACCGAGGGGTGTCTGTTTGAGCGCGAGGTGCCTCACGTGTTTGACACCGTGTGTGATACGCTCTGCAACACCGAGGGGTGTCTGTTTGAGCGCGAGGTGCCCCACATCTACGACCACGCCTGCGATGCCGATTGTAACACCGAGGGTTGCGGCTACGTCCGTGTGACTGAGCATCAGTATTCCCACGCCTGTGACGGGGTATGCAACACCGAGGGTTGCGGGGCCGAAAGAGCCACGGAGCATATTTACGACCACGCCTGCGATGCCGATTGCAACAACGAGGGCTGCGGCCATGTTCGCACGGTCGAGCATCGGTATTCCTACGCCTGTGACGAGGCGTGCGATACCGAGGGCTGTGGGTACGTCCGCGCGATCAGCCATGTATATACCAATGCCTGCGATAAGGATTGTAATGCCGCTGACTGTGGCTATCGCCGAGAGGTGGCGCACGAATATTCCGACGTGTGCGATGAGGAGTGCAACAACGAAAACTGTGGGTTTGTGCGCGCCGTTCCTCACGTTTATGACCACGCCTGCGACACCACCTGTAACACCGAGGGCTGTGGTTACGTCCGCGCGATCGGGCATCGGTATTCCCACGCCTGCGACGCTGACTGCAATGTTACAGGCTGTGGACATGTCCGTTATGCGGAAGGGGAGATCCCCCACGTCTATTCGAGCGTTTGCGACGAGGAGTGCGACACGGTTGACTGCGGTCACGTGCGCCGGGTGAACCATGAGTACAGCCACGCCTGCGACACGGGGTGCAATCTTCCCGATTGCGGTCATATCCGTAAGATCACTCACGTTTATGACCACGCCTGCGACAAGGTATGCAATACCGAAGGCTGTCATTTCTTCCGCGCGACCGAGCACGTCTTTGACAGTGACTGCGATGCCGAGTGCAATACCGAGGGCTGCGGCTTTGTGCGCGAGGTGGCCGATCACGTATACAGCCACGCTTGCGACGGCGAGTGTAACGTCACAGGCTGTGGCCATACCCGCGAGATCGCTCACGTTTACGATCACGCTTGCGACGAGACCTGCAACGTCCTTGGCTGTGAATGGCGGCGCGAGATACTCCATACCTACAAAGACGCCTGCGATACGGTGTGTGACACCGAGGGATGCGGGTATGTGCGGAGCTCGGCGCCTCATGTCTATGATCACGATTGCGATACCGACTGTAATGCTGAGGGATGCGGTTATACAAGAAGGATCAAGCACGTTTACGACCACGATTGCGACAAAGGGTGCAACGTGGCGGGCTGTGGCTACGTAAGGACGACCGTTCACTGCTATGACCACAACTGCGATGCGGAGTGCAACGTCGAGGGCTGCGGCTACGTCCGTTATGAGGACGGCGCTGTGCCGCACAAGTGGGCCACTGTCTGCGATACGGCTTGCGACACCGTTGGCTGTGGCTACACCCGTACCACTCAGCATGCTTATGACCACGATTGTGATGCTGAGTGTAACGTGACGGGCTGCGGACACGTCCGCATAACGGAGCACGTGTTTGACAGCGTGTGCGATGAGGTGTGTAATATCGAGGGGTGCGCTCACGAGCGAGCGGTGGAGCACGTCTTTAACGATGCTTGCGATGCCGACTGCAATACGGCGGGCTGCGGCTATACAAGAGTGGCCCCGCACGAATATTCCCACGCTTGCGATGAGGTGTGCAACGCGGAGGGCTGTGGGTTCCGTCGGCGGACGGAGCACGTCTATGACGGCCCCTGTGACACGGTGTGCGACACGGAGGGCTGTGGGCACGAGAGAGAGGCCCTGCACGTGTTTGAAAGCGATTGCGACACCACCTGTGAAAACCCCGATTGCGGGTGCGTTCGCGCTCCAAAGCACGCCGATCCTGATGAGGACGGTGTATGCGACGAATGCGGAGCGATCGTAGAATAAAACCAAAAAAGGACAGAGATTTCTCTGTCCTTTTTTGGTGGGAAGGAAGGCTTACGGCCGATACTCGGCGATGTCCTCAATGTTGCAGCCGAGCGCGGCACAAAGCTTATCGAGCGTTTTGGTTTCAATATTGTCGTTGGCCTTAAGGCGGCGCACGGTCTTACTGTCGATGCCGCACACCTCGCGGAGCTTGTACGTGGACACGCCCCTCTCCTTCATGGTTTTCCAAAGCTTATCGAAAACGATCATGGTTTTCTATCCAATGAAATTTATCACGTTCGCTTGGCGAGCGCGGCACGGCGGCGCTTGGCGGTGCTTACTCGGCCTCGGCTTCGACGGCGGCAGGCTCAAGCTCACCCTTGACCGCCTCATAGAAGGCGGCGTTAGCGGCGGCCTGGTAGGGCGTTACCCAAAGGGTACCGATGCCGCAGGCACAGGAGCCGACCAGCATCCAAAGGAACATCGAAACGTCAAGGCAAAAGGCCTGCCACTTGTGGCCGTTCATCATACGGCGGCTTTCGGTGATGCACTCGGTGGGCGTCAGCTCGGGGCGGTCGGCCGCGATGTAGATCGAAAGGCGGTAGGAGTACGCCTTGATGATGCCGGGCACCACAAGGAGCATCGACCAGAGCATGAGGAATACGCCCTCGAGGAGCCAAAGAAGGAAGGTCCGCACGAACTGCCCGTTGAGAAAGCCCTGCGAGACGTCGGTAAAGTCGATCTTATCCTTACCGCGAATGAGCGAGAGGTAAATGTAAGCGAGGGAGAAGGCGGCGGGGCCGTACAGCACGATGCCGATAAAGAAGGACGAGGCAATGCTGAGAACGATGCTGACACCCAGCGAGAGGCAAAGGGCGTACAGCCAGGTCTCGCCAAAGATGTTGCCGCCAAGGCGGGCGCGCGCCTCAGCGCGGATGGTGGCGTTGGATTTCATAAAAGTGCTCCTTTCGATTGTCGTGGGTTACATAACTATATTATACCGCATTTTCTCAAAAATGCAAGAGGAATAATCGGGCGGCGTGCGTGGCATACTCAAAGAAAAACGAAGGAGTCGGTTTTATGAACAGAAACGAATACAAGCGCTTGGCCGACCGCCGTGCGGGGCGCTCTCCCGTGCTGAGAAACTGCCTTGCCGCCTTTCTTGTCGGCGGTGGCATCTGCCTTTTCGGAGAGGCACTCATGGAAGTGTATCTCCTCCTCGGAGCCGAGGAAAAGACCGCCGCCACTCTCGTTGCGGTCACGCTCATCTTTCTCTCGGTGCTTACCACGGCGCTTGGCATCTTTGATAACCTTGCGCGTGTGGCGGGGGCGGGCACTCTCGTTCCCGTGACGGGCTTTGCCAACGCCGTGGTCTCCCCCGCGCTGGACGCGAAAAGCGAGGGGTGCATTCTCGGTGTGGGCGCCAAGATCTTCACGGTGGCGGGGCCAGTGCTTCTCTATGCGGTCCTCGGCGGTGCGATCTACGGCACGCTGCTGGCGGTTTTTGGGTGGTTGGCATGAGCCGCCTTCTCACCTTTTCCCCCGTGTTTGTGCGCGGTACGGGCACGGCTTGCGGGTACGAGGAGCGCCGTGGCCCGTTTGGCGAGTGCTTTGACCTTTCCTCGGAGGACGACCGCTTCGGTATGTCCTCCTTTGAGCAGGCCGAGGGCGAAATGGCGCGCATGGCCCTCTCCTTTGCGCTCGGTCGGGCGGGGCTTGCCCCCGCGGAGCTTGGCCTTTTGTTTGCGGGCGACCTCCAAAACCAGTGCGTCGCCTCCTCGCAGGGGCTTTCGGGCGTGCCCGCGCCCTTTCTCGGGCTTTTCGGGGCCTGCTCCACTATGGTCGAGGGGCTGGGCCTTGCCGCCCTGGCGCTGACCGCCGTGCCGTCGCTCACCTCGGTTGCGGCCCTTTCCTCGTCTCACAACGCCGCCGCCGAGCGGCAGTTCCGCACACCCCTGGAGTATGGCAGTCAGCGCACCCCCTCCGCCCAGTGGACGGCCACGGCCGCAGGCGCTGTGGTGTTGGGGAGAGAGGGGCGCGTGGCGATCGATGCCTTTCTCCCCGGCCGCATTTGCGATGCGGGCATCACCGATGCCGCCAACATGGGCGCGGCCATGGCCCCCGCCGCC
>JAZRAU010000087.1:0-18850 GCA_045634705.1 Eubacteriales bacterium
CCACCCCCGATCCCCGAAAAGCGCGGCAATCTTCTCGATGCCTTTACCGCCGAGGACACGGTGGATATCATGCTCTCGCCTTATAAGGAGGAGCGCGTCACGCCCCCCACCGACGGGGGGGCGATCACCGAGCCCATTCTCTTTACGCGCCACCGCGATCCCGAGGGGCCCGCAGCGCCAGAGACGGCCGAGGCAGTCGCCGAGGTCCTCACCGAGGAAACCTCCCCAGCCGCGGATACCCCCCCCGCCCAGGGCGGCAAGAAGGGACGTCTGCGCTCTCTCCTTTCGGAGGAGACGGGCCTGCTTCGCGCCGTGGCCCTTATCGGCGCCCTCATTCTGACCGTTATTCTCCTTGTGGGAGTGATCGGCGGTCTCCTTTCCGATCCTCCGCCCGATGGCGATGCCACCGAGGTGGCTCTCCCCCTTTCCGAAACGGAGGAGCCCTATGCTTTCTGAAGGACGCGTTGTGCGCGGTGTCGGCGGCCTTTATGAGGTCATGATCCTGTCGGCAGACGGCGAACGCCACGTCACCTGCCGCGGCCGCGGGGCTCTGCGCCGTGACGATAAGCTTCTTGTCGGCGACCTTTGCCTTGTGCGTGAGGACGGTGGGGAAGCGGTCATCGAAAAGATCCTTCCGCGCCGCACAGTGCTCGTGCGGCCGCCGCTTTCCAACCTGGATGAGCTGTTCATCGTCACGGCGGCCAGCCACCCTGCCCCCTCGCTTGAGACCCTCGATAAGCTGACGGCCATCGCCGTCCACAATGGCATCACCCCCACCCTGATCGTCACCAAGGCCGATATCGACGATGCCGCCGCCGAGCAGCTGGCCGCCCTTTACCGCGGCGCGGGCTTTACGGTATTCGTCCTGTCGCCAAGCCGCCCGACCGAGGCCCTCTCGCAGTATATCGCCGAGCATGTGGCGGGTGGGCGGTGCGCCGCCTTTGCGGGGGCCAGCGGCGTTGGCAAGTCCACGCTCCTCAATCGTCTTTTCCCCTCGCTCTCGCTCGCCACAGGCGCGATCAGCCAAAAGATCGCGCGCGGACGGCACACCACGCGGAGCGTTGAGCTTTTCCTGACGCCTGAGGGCGGCCTTCTGGCCGATACCCCCGGCTTCAGTATGCTTGACTTTGTGCGCTTTGACTTCTTTTCTCTGGCCGATCTTCCCGCCACGTTCCCTGAGTTTCTGGACGAGCTTTCGGGCTGTCGCTATGCCGACTGCACCCATACGGGGGAAGTGGAGTGCGGCGTGGCCGTTGCCGTGCGGGAGGGGCGTATCGCTCCCTCGCGCCACGAGAGCTACCGCGCGCTGTATAAAATACTGAAGGAAAAGGAAAACAAATATTAAAAAGCTCTGCGAAAGCAGAGCTTTTTTCATGAAAAAACACCGCGCGCCAAAACGGCGGGCGGTGTCAGCTTCTTTTTTTGAAAAACCGGGAAAGGCGACGGTAAAGCTGTGCGCGGCGGGCGTAAGCACGGAAGCGGCGGCTGTTCGCCGGAAGGGGACGCTCGCCCCGATAGACCGTCAGAACGCGGGCCAGCACGGCCTCCCTCGGGAAGGGGCCCTCGGGCACCGTCAGCGCATCACCGCACAGATGCACACTCTCCCCCTCAAGCGCGACCGCGCGGTGGAGGAGAAAGGCGCCGTCCTCGGTGCGGACAAGGAGGATATCCCCCACGGTATAGCCGTCGGGCGGAGCTAAGAGCACCGAGTCCACACCCTCGCGCAGAAGCGGGAGCATCGAGCGCCCACTGGGCCAAAGGCGGAACACTCCCCCCACGGCAAAGGTGGCCTGCATCAGGGGGAGGATGGCCTCGGTCGGTCGGTGTTCAGTCAAGGAGCTTCGCCTCCCCAAGGGCTGTGAGGAAGGCGGCAACGTCACGCTCGGCTATCTCCCTTGTCACCTCATATTTTTCCATAAGCGCCTCAACAAGCGCCTCGCTCTCCACATCGGCTTCGAGGAGAGTAAACAGCGTGGCGGCGGTGGGGTTCAGCTTGACCATAGAGCCGACGTCCGCGGCCTCGGCTGTCACGGCAACGGCGTAAGTATCTCCCCCCACGGTCTGGAGGACAAATCCCTGTCTGCGCTTCATAAGAAGGACTCCTTTTCAAAAATCGTTCGGTAGCATAGCTCGGCGGCCGAGGGGTTTTTCGTGCAACGCACGCGGTAGAGGCGTGCCGAGGAGGTCAATTCGGAAAGCAGGGGCAAAAGGAGACGGAGGGTCGCCTCATCCCGTGGCGGCAGGGTGGCGGCGTACAAAAGGGGAAAGGCCTCCTCGGGTGTTATGGGCGCAATGCGATCGCGCTCACCGCGCTCTAAAAACAGAATGGCATCCAGTGGCACCGCGGTGTTTTTCTGCCAGCCCTCCTTGCCGCAAAAGGGGGTGCCGTAGGCAAGGAAGCGGCCGTCCTCTGCACGGCGCACGAGGGGCTTATCGCCGTTGACGATCTCGCACCGATCCCGGAGGAGGTCGCACCACAGCGCGGCGTGTGTCGATTTGCCAACGCCGCTCGGCGCCACAAGAGCAACGCCGCATCCGTCGACCGACAGGCAGGCGGCATGCAGGAAAAAGCCCCCGTACGCGGGGAGGGTAAGGGACAGCTTGCGATAAAGCGCCAGCGCCTCGAGGATACCGGCGTCGGCGCCCGCGTTCTTGCCCGCGTCCTCGGCAAGGATCTCGTCCTTTGTGACCGAGAGGGTAAGGTCGGGGGCGGTCCCTTCGGGTGCAAGGTACTCACGCACAAGATGTGCGTAGTACGGAAAGCGGGGGGTAGTGGCAACCGCCAGACCCGCAAAACGGCAGGTGATCATAGCTCCTCCATTGTGAAAAGGCAGACCTTGCGGTCTGCCTTGGCTATTAGTTCATGGGTGGGCCCCAATCCCCGCCAGTAGGACCCTGGGTTACAGGGGCCGCCGTGGTCGAAGCGGGCTGCGTACGGGGCGGAGTTGCTTTCGTGGTCGTACCTGAGGTGCCCGAGGCCGAGGGGCCGTTACCGGGGAGAAGCAGGGTGCAGGAGGCCATCGACAGAAGCAGCGAGGCCAGGACAGCCACAAGGAGTGCAAGCATCAGGAATTTCGTTTTCATAGGTATCTCTCCCGCGTAATTGTTGGTCGTAGCATTTGACAAAGATATTATACCATTATCGCAATCGGTTTGTCAATACCTTTTTCCCTCCCCCAAAAACTATATCGTTCTTATATAAAAAGCCCGACGGGAAATTGTTGAACTTGCAAAAAGGCGGAGCCACCGCGGGAGAAAAACGTGAAAACAAGGTTGACAATCGCTCGGAAAAAAGTTATACTCAAAGGGAAAAACAAGAAAAAAGGAGAAACGCTATGGGAAGGATACGGTGGCGCGGCGGCGCACTTCTTTCGCCCGTGCCTGCGGCCCTTGTGACCTCGGGGAGCGGAGAGGAGGCCAATGTGATGACGGTGGCATGGTGTGGCATTGCCTGCACACAGCCCCCCGTGACCTACGTCTCGATCCGTCCGGAGCGCCATTCCTACGGGCTCATCAAGGCGGGCGGTGAGTTTGTCATTCACCTGACGACCGAGGCGCTCTGCCACGCGACCGATTATTGCGGTGTTTATACGGGCGCCAAGGTGGATAAATTTGAGAAATGCCACCTCACGAGGATCCCGTCGACCGAGGTCGCGCCCCCCACCATTGAGGAGGCGCCGCTCGCGCTCGAATGCCGCGTGCGGGAGGTGATCCCCCTCGGCACGCACGATATGTTCCTTGCCGACATCGTGGCCGTGACGGTGCGCGAGGAGCTTTTGGACGAGAACGGCAAGCTGTGCCTTGAGCGCTGCGGCCTTGCCGCCTACGCCCACGGCACCTATTACGCCCTCGGCCGGCGCCTGGGGAGCTTCGGCTATTCGGCCAAAAAACCGAAGGGAAGGAGAAAAACGCGATGATCCGCCGCTTTGCTTCGTATTACCGCCCGCATCTCCGTCTCTTTGTGCTTGACCTTGTTGCCGCGCTCCTTTACGCCACCTGCAACCTTGTGTACCCGACCTTCTCGCGTACGATCATCAACGACCTCATTCCCGACCGCAACCTCACCATGATCCTCGTCTTTGCGGCCGTTCTTGTGGTCATTTACCTCGTAAAGACCGGCCTCAATTACTTTATGAGCCGCTTCGGCCATTACGTGGGTGCCGAGATGCAGGCCGATATGCGGCGCGATCTCTTTTGCCACATGGAGCGCCTGCCCTGCTCCTTCTTCGACAACCACAAAACGGGCGACCTGATGTCGCGCATGACCAATGACCTTTTCAACGTGGTGGAGCTTGCACACCACGGCCCCGAGGATCTTCTCATCTCGGTGCTTCAGCTTTTCGGCTCCTTCGTTCTTATGGCGCTCATCGACCTGCGCCTGGCCCTCATTGCCTGTGCACTCGTGCCCTTTATGGTGGCGTTTGCCGCCCTCAAGCGCAAGAAGATGAAGGCCGCCTTCAAAAAGGGGCGTGAGGAAACCGCCGAGATCAATGCGGGTCTTGAGAACAGCATCTCGGGGATCCGGGTCAGTAAGGCGTACACCTCGCAAAACACCGAGGAGGAGAACTTTGCGGTGGCCAACCACAGCTTTCTCCTCTCGCGCCGGAAGATGTACGACGCTATGGCGGAGTACCACGCGGGCCTTGGCCTTTGCACCGATCTTCTCAACATCGTGGTTCTGATCGCCGGCGCGCTTTTTGTGTTCTACGGAAAGATCAATTACGGCGATCTTGTGGCCTTTCTTCTCTACGTCGGCATCTTCCTTCAGCCGATCACCAAGCTCGTGAGCTTCGTCGAGCAGCTGCAGGACGGTATGACGGGCTTTGGCCGCTTCCTTGAGATCATGGACACCCCTGCCGAGGAGGACGATGACGGAGCGGAGGACATCGCCGACGTGCGCGGTGAGATCGAGCTTTGCGATGTCAGCTTTGGCTACGGGGAGGCCGAGGTGCTTTCGGGCGTCTCGGTAAGGATCGAGGCAGGGAAGACCCTCGCCCTCGTCGGTCCCTCGGGCGGCGGCAAGACCACTCTCTGCCACCTCCTGCCGCGGTTTTATGATGTCACCTCGGGCAAGATCCTTCTTGACGGTCGCAACATCCGCACCCTCACCCTCGCCTCCCTCCGAAAGAACATCGGCATCGTGGCGCAGGACGTCTTTCTCTTCAACTCCACCATTGCCGAGAACATCCGTTACGGCCGTCCCGATGCCACGCGTGAGGAGGTCGTGAGGGCCGCCCGTCTTGCGGGCATTGACGCTTACGTCTCCACCCTCCCTCTGGGATACGATACCCCCGTCGGTGAGCGCGGTGTCAAGCTTTCGGGCGGGCAGAAGCAGCGCATCGCCATCGCCCGTGCCTTCTTGAAGGATCCAAAGATCCTGATCCTGGACGAGGCCACCAGCGCCCTCGATAACGTCACCGAGGCGATGATCCAGAAAAGCCTCTCGGAGCTTTCCTCGGGCCGCACCGTCATCGTGGTGGCCCACCGCCTCTCCACCGTCCGCCGTGCCGATGAGATCCTTTATATTGATAATGAAGGGATCCGTGAGCGCGGCACCCATGAGGAGCTTCTCGCCAGGGGAGGGCTTTACGCCTCGCTCTCCCGCGGGCTGGAAGAATGAATGTATGGCAAAACCGCCGTGCCTCCGCACGGCGGTTTTTGCTTTCTCCCGTACCGCCGCCCCCCTTGCACCGCGGCTCTCGCATCCGTCACCCCCTTTTTGCCAACCATTGTTTGCAAAAAGGCGAGAGGTGAAAAAGTAGACAAAAAACACCCCAAAAATTTGTAGCATTTTCACTCATCTCCCCCTTGACAAAGCACAAGATATAGTTTACAATAAAAGATGCCCCCACAATATCTTGTGTTTCGCCCCAAAAAATGGCAAGCGGAGGAAAAACGGCGGAAAACCGCGGGAAGGAGAGTGGCAAATGCACCTTGGCGGCCTTGCGAAAATGACGCTTCTGGACTTTCCCGGTCGGGTAGCGGCCACCGTGTTTACGGCGGGCTGCGGCATGCGCTGTCCCTTCTGCCACAACGCCTCTCTTGTCACCCACATCGGTGAGGCCCTGCCCACCGAGGAGTTCTTTTCCTTTCTGGAAAAGCGAAGGGGGCTTCTGGAGGGGGTCTGCATTTCGGGAGGAGAGCCGCTTCTTCAGCCCGATATTGAGGAGTTTATCTCAAGGATCCGTTCCCTCTCCTTAGCGGTCAAGCTGGACACCAACGGCATGTACCCCGAAAGGCTGTCGGCCCTCATCCGAAAGGGGCTTCTCGATTACGTGGCCATGGACATCAAAAACAGCCGCGAAAAATACGCTGTGACGGCAGGCCTTCCCCAAAGACCTGAGGGCATCGAAAAAAGCGTGTCGCTCCTGCTTTCAGGGGTCGTGCCGTACGAGTTCCGCACCACGGTGGTGGAGGAGCTGCACACGCCGGGGGACTTCCGTGCGATCGGTGAGTGGATCGCGGGGGCCGAGCGCTACTTTCTGCAAAGCTTTACCGATTCGGGCGATCTCATCGGGGAAGGGTACACCGCCCCCACGACCGAAAAGCTGCGCGCCTGCCTTGCGGCCGTCCGTCCGTTCGTCCCCTCGGCGGCCCTACGCGGCGTGAACGAATAGAATAAAATATAATTAAAAATAAAGCATCAAAACAGAAGGAGAATGACTATGTATCAGGTACAAAAGAGAGACGGAAAGGTCATCGACTTTTCTCTTGACAAGATCACAAAGGCGATCACCATGGCGTTTGAGGCGCAGGAGAAGGATTACCACCCTGCCGTCATCGACTTCCTCGCGCTGAAGGTCACTGCGGATTTTGAGCCCAAGGTCAAGGAGGGCCTCATCGCGGTCGAGGATATTCAGGACTCGGTCGAAAACGTCCTGGTTCAGGCGGGCTACTCGGACGTGGCCAAGGCGTACATTCTGTACCGCCGTCAGCGCGCCAAGCTCCGCGAGGTGAAGAACACGGCGCTTGACTACGCCTCTCTTGTGGACGGCTACCTCAAGATCAACGACTGGCGCGTGAAGGAGAACTCCACCGTGACCTACTCGGTCGGCGGCCTGATCCTCTCCAACTCGGGCGCGATCACGGCGAACTACTGGCTCTCCGAGATCTACGATGACGAGATCGCCAACGCCCACAGAAATGCCGACATCCACCTGCATGACCTGTCGATGCTGACGGGTTATTGTGCGGGCTGGTCCCTGAAGCAGCTGATCCAGGAGGGCCTTGGCGGCGTTCCCGGCAAGATCACCTCGGCTCCTGCCAAGCACCTTGCCACCCTCTGCAACCAGATGGTCAACTTCCTCGGCATCATGCAGAACGAGTGGGCGGGCGCGCAGGCCTTCTCCTCCTTCGATACCTACCTTGCTCCCTTCGTCAAGGCCGATAACCTGGATTACGATCAGGTCAAAAAGTGCATCGAGTCCTTCATCTACGGTGTCAATACCCCCTCGCGCTGGGGCACGCAGGCTCCCTTCTCGAACGTCACGCTCGACTGGACCGTGCCGAACGACCTTGCCGAGCTGAACTGCATCGTCGGCGGTAAGGAGATGCCCTTCAAGTACAAGGATTGCAAGGCCGAAATGGATATGATCAACCGCGCCTTCATCGAAACGATGATTGAGGGTGATGCCAACGGCCGCGGCTTCCAGTACCCGATCCCCACCTACTCGATCACGGCGGACTTTGACTGGTCCGAGACCGAGAACAACAAGCTCCTCTTCGAGATGACCTCGAAGTACGGTACCCCCTACTTCTCGAACTACATCAACAGCGACATGGAGCCGAGCGACGTCCGCAGTATGTGCTGCCGTCTCCGCCTTGACCTCCGTGAGCTCCGCAAGAAGTCGGGCGGCTTCTTCGGCAGTGGCGAAAGCACCGGCTCGATCGGTGTTGTCACGATCAATATGCCCCGCATCGCCTACCTTGCCAAGGATCCTGAGGACTCCTACCGCCGCCTCGACCACATGATGGACGTGGCTGCCCGCTCCCTAAAGATCAAGCGTGAGGTCGTTACCCGCCTTTTGGATGAGGGCCTGTATCCCTACACCAAGCGTTACCTCGGCACCTTCTCCAACCACTTCTCGACGATCGGCCTTGTCGGTATGAACGAGGTTGGCCTGAACGCCAAGTGGCTTGGTAAGGATATGACCGATAAGGCTACGCAGGAGTTCACGCGTGATGTCCTCAACCACATGCGTGAGCGCCTCTCCGACTACCAGGAGAAGTACGGTGACCTCTACAACCTTGAGGCCACCCCTGCCGAGTCCACGAGCTACCGTCTTGCCAAGCACGACAGAAAGCGCTTCCCGAACATCCTCACCGCCTCTAAGGAGGGTGAGACGCCCTACTACACCAACTCCTCGCACCTGCCTGTCGGCTACACCGACGATATCTTCTCGGCGCTTGACATTCAGGATGAGCTGCAAACGCTTTACACCTCGGGCACCGTCTTCCACGCCTTCCTTGGTGAGCGCCTGCCCGACTGGAAGGCCGCGGCCTCTCTTGTCCGCAAGATCGCCGAGAACTATAAGCTGCCCTATTACACGCTCTCGCCCACCTATTCGGTCTGTAAGAATCACGGCTACATCGCGGGTGAGGTGAACGTCTGTCCCGATTGCGGTGAGGGCACCGAGGTCTACAGCCGTATCACGGGCTATTACCGTCCCGTCAAGAACTGGAACGACGGTAAGTCGCAGGAGTACCGTGACCGCCGCGTTTACAACGCCGCCGCGTCCATGGCCCGCCGTGCCGACGATAAGCCCACTGCCAAGGCGGAGGCCTCGCCGTGCGGCGAGGCGCCTGTGGGTGACAACCTCATCCTCTTTGCCACCACCACCTGCCCCAACTGCAAAATGGCTAAGAAGTTCCTTGACGAGGCCGGCCTCGCCTACGAGGTGATCCTCGCCGATAAGGAGCCTGCCGTGGCCAAGCGTTACGGCGTGGAGGCCGCTCCCACGCTCATCATTGAGCGCGAGGGTAAGGCTGTTGCCTCGATTGCCAACGTGTCGAACATCCGGAAATTCATCGAAGAAAGCGCAAAGGCGTAAGCGATGCATGACATTGTTATCGTCGGCGCGGGACCTGCCGGACTGACGGCGGCCATTTACGGCCGCCGCGCCGGTAAGAGCGTGCTGATCCTTGAGAAAGAGAACTTCGGCGGGCAGATCACCCACTCCCCGAAGGTCGAAAATTACCCCGGCTTCCGCGCCCTTTCCGGGATGGAGCTTGGTGAAAAGCTGGTCGATCAGGCCATGGACCTCGGCGCCGAGATCGAGATGGATACGGTCATCGGCATCCGCACCGCGGGCCATGACCGCATCGTGGTGGGGGAGGCGCGCGAGTACCGCGCAAAAAGCGTGATCCTGGCCGCCGGCTCGCACCACCGCACGCTGGGCCTTCCGGGCGAAGATCGCCTTGTCGGCCACGGCATCTCCTACTGTGCGATCTGTGACGGTGCCTTCCACGCAGGGGAGGACGTTGCCGTGATCGGCGGCGGTAACTCGGCCCTGCAGGAGGCGGTCATGCTTTCGGAGATCTGCCGCAGCGTGACAGTCATCCAGAACCTTGACCGCTTGACGGGCGAGGGCAGCCTCATCGCCGACATCGCCGAGCGCGCGAACGTGAAGGTCATCTACTCCACGGTGCTGGAGCGCCTGAACGGTGAGGACAAGCTTACCTCGATCGGCCTTCGCAATACTGAAACGGGTGCCACCGAGACCCTGCCGATCGACGCCGTTTTTGTAGCGATCGGCCAGGTGCCCGAGAACGAGCCCTTCTCCGATCTCTGTGACCTTGATGAGCGCGGTTATCTCGCCTCGGGCGAGGACTGTCTCACGCGCACTGCCGGTGTCTTTGCCGCAGGTGATTGTCGGACCAAGGCGATCCGTCAGGTCACAACCGCCACGGGTGACGGCGCCGTTGCCGCCATTGCCGCGTGCAAATATCTCGACAGCCTGAAATAAAAAACAGCGCCTTCCCACGGGAAGTCTTTGTTTTTATAAACAAAACTTGTCAAAACGCAAAGCTATGTGGCTACCGCGGCCGCAAGCGCCAGCATCTCGTCCTCGCTCATGCGCGGCGCCGCCAGCAGCCTCTCGGCAAACCGTGCAATCGCCGCAGGCGTTGTCAGTTGCTCCATAATGACGGCGATCGCCGCCACCCCCGCCCTCGTCCTCTGAAGGCAGTCCAGCATCATTTTTCGTAAGGTTGCCGTGGCCAGTGTCATAGTCGTTACCTCTCTTTCATCTTCCAAGGAGAGTATAGCGGAAGCGATGTACCAAAAACGGTACAGAGAGGGAGTGGCCTCCCACACGGAGAGGAGGAATTTGCCGCAAAGAGGGAATGTATCTCCGCAGAAAAGAAAAACGCCGCGTGAATAGGCTCCCCCTTAGGGGGAGCCGGCGCGGAACGCGACTGAGAGGGAATTGCGGGAATTTCGCCTTGCCGCCGATCAGCAAGCTATCGGCGCTCTGCGGCGAAGAGGAGAACCCGCCCGCGTGTCCTTCGGCCACGCGACGGGCTCGCGCATCTGCCCAAAAAGAGAGAGCCCTGGTGGAAAACGGGAATTTCGCGCAGAGCGCGAATATTTTTACTCGCGCCGACCGTGAGCGAGCTCCCGTCGGGCAAGCTCGTAAAATGCGAACCCGCCCGCGTGTCCTTCGGCCACGCGACGGGCTCGCGCATCTGCCCAAAAAGAGAGAGCCCCGAAATGGGGCTCTCTCTTTTTGGAGCAGATGACGGGAATCGAACCCGCGTGTTCGGCTTGGGAAGCGGACGCTCTGCCATTGAGCTACATCTGCAAGTCTTTGCCTGCTTATTATAGCGCAAACGCGTCCGCTTGTCAATGCCTTTTGGGAAAATTTTGATTTTAGTTCTTGAGACTGTGAATGGGGGCAGGGATACGGCCGCCGCGGTGAATGAACCTTGCGGGGGAGTAGGGGCGCAGGGGCATAATGGGGGCCGAGCCCAGAAGACCGCCGAAGTCCACGCTGTCGCCAACGCCCTTGCCGTAGGCAGGAATGAGGCGGACGGCCGTCGTTTTGGTGTTGGCAACGCCGATCGAGATCTCATCGGCGATGACGCCGCAGGTGACCTCCTCGGTCGTGTCGCCGGGGACGGCGATCATATCAAGACCGACCGAGCAAACAGCGGTCATAGCCTCCAGCTTTTCGAGGGAGAGGGCTCCGCGCTCGACAGCGGCGATCATGCCCTCGTCCTCCGAGACGGGGATAAACGCGCCCGAAAGGCCGCCCACGTGGCCCGAGGCCATAACGCCGCCCTTTTTCACGGCGTCGTTGAGCATGGCAAGAGCCGCAGTGGTGCCGTGCGCGCCGCAGGATTCGAGGCCCATATTTTCAAGGATCCTGGCCACCGAGTCGCCAATGGCGGGCGTGGGAGCCAGCGAGAGGTCGATGATGCCAAAGGGCACGCCGAGGCGCTTTGCCGCCTCGTTGGCCACCAGCTGACCGACGCGCGTGATCTTAAACGCTGTGCGCTTGATAAGCTCGGCCAGCGCCGAAAGGTCGCAGTCGCCCGCGCGTTCAATGGCGGAGCTGACAACGCCGGGACCGGAAACGCCCACGTTGATGACCGTTTCGGCCTCTCCGACACCGTGGAAGGCCCCCGCCATAAAGGGATTGTCCTCGGGCACGTTGGCAAACACCACAAGCTTGGCACAGCCGATGGAGTTATTGTCGCGCGTGAGGTAGGCGGCCCGCTTGATCGTCGAGCCCATAAGGCGAATGGCGTCCATATTGATGCCCGCCTTGGTTGAGGCCACATTGACCGAGGAGCAGACAAGGCGCGTTTCGGCCAACGCCTCGGGGATCACCGAGATCATAGCACGGGCGCCCTTCGTCATGCCCTTTTGCACCAAGGCCGAAAAGCCGCCGATGAAGTTGATGCCCACGGTATCGGCCGCCCGTTGCAGGGTTTTTGCGATCTTGAGATAGGTGTCGGGCGTGGCGTCGCCGCCGATGAGCGAGACGGGTGTCACCGAAACGCGCTTGTTGACGATCGGCACTCCGTAGTCCTTCTCAATGTCACACCCCGTTTTTACGAGGTTTTCCGCCGTTTTTGTGATCTTATCGTAGATGCGCGTGCAAAGACGGTCGGGATCGTCACTCACACAGTCGTAGAGAGAGATCCCCATGGTGATGGTGCGGATGTCGAGGTTTTCCTCGCGCACCATTTGTATGGTTTCGAGAATGTCCTGAGTGTTCAGCATAGGGGCCTCCGTCAGATGCGGTGCATGGCGTCAAAGATCTCCTCGTGCACGGCGCGGATGTCGAGGGCGCGGTCACGGCCGAGCGAGGCCAGGGTGTCGGCAAAGGAGGAGAAGGGGCAGGTGAGGCCATCGATGTCCACCAGCATGATCATGGCAAAGTACGCGGAAAGAACGCTCTGCGTGATCTCAATGATGTTGGCGCCCGACTTGGCGCAAACGGCGGAAACGTCGGCAATGATGCCCACAGTGTCCTTACCCGTAACGGTGATAACGGCTTTCATAGGTTGTCTCCTTGTTAAATGATTGTGATGTCAGCAGGTGCCGAGCAGGCGGAGATAAAACTCCACGCTCCGCCCGATGACCTCCAGGCGGATCCTCTCGTTCGCTCCGTGGATCGTGCGGCGATCCTCGCTCGAGAGATCCATAGCGGAGAAGCGGTACACACGGTCGGAGATCACGCCCCAGTGGCGGCTGTCCGAGCATTGCACCATAAGATACGGCGTAACGATCGTTCCGGGCCAGGTGGCACGCACCGCCTCGGCGATCCTCTCCCAGCCGTCACAGTCCACACGTGAGATTCGGCTCGGCTCGTGACTTCCAAGGGGGCGCAGCTCCACGCGCTCGTTGTCGACCGTCTTGCGGAGATACGCCACCGTGCCGTTGACCGTGTCGGCGGGGTTCAGGCGGATGTTTGATACCATGGTGGCTGTCGAGGGCAGAACGTTGTTCGCGTTGCTCCCCTGCATACGGGTAAAGGCCACGGTCGTTCTCACCATGGCGTTCATTTCGCCGCCCGAGCGCTTGGCTATGCGGTTGAGAATAGGGGAGAAGCACCAGAGGTTTGCGAAGATGAGCCGGTAAAGGAAGGTGGAATGGCGCGCCAGAGTGTCAAACATCTCACCGGTGGCCCTTGAGATGTGCATCTTCATCGCCTTTTTCTCAATCGCCGCACACGCGCGGGAAAGCTCGCCGATCGGCGTTTTGGGCTTGGGGGCCGAGGCGTGCCCGCCCGAGGAGCGCACGCGGTATTCAAGGTCGATCATGCCCTTTTCGGCCGTGCCGATCATGGCGGCGGGCGTTGTGACACCCGGGAACACGTTCGTGACCACGGCCCCGCCCTCGTCCAGCACCAGCGAGACGTCGATGCCCTCGGTGCGGAAATGCTCCACGATCCGGACGGCGCCCTCGCCGTTGACCTCCTCACCGCCCGAAAAGGCGAAATAGACGTCATGCTCGGGCACAAAACCGCGCCCGATGAGGGTGTTGGCGGCAAAGAGTGCAGCGTTCATCGTCGCCTTGGTGTCCAGCGTGCCGCGCCCCCAGAGGACCCCGTCCTCGATCACGCCCTCAAAGGGCGGGTGGCGCCAGGTCTCCTCGTTGGCGGGCACCACGTCATAGTGAGACATTAAGACCGCAGCGTGGCCGCGCTCGCGGCCCTCCCAGCGGTAAAGGAGTGCGCGCCCCGGAAAGCGGGTGAGCGTGCAACGCTCGGCAACGTTCGGGTAAAGCGTTGGCAGGAGCGAGACAAGCTTTTCAAACTCGGCATCGTCCTCCTCGGCGGCATCGTAGCGCGATACCGTGCGGCAGCGCACCAGCTCGCGGAGAGCGCCGACCGCCGCCTCGCGATCAAAGTCGCAGGGGGTGGGCTCGGCGAGGGGGACGCTCTTTGGACGGAAGAGGGCGGCGCGAATGAGGATCACCGCTAAGAAAAGAGTGAGAAGCGCGGCGAGCGCTATCAGTACGTAAATCACAAAAACCTCCACACGCATCAATCAAGCAGATGCTTTTTGTAAAGAATACGCGACACTCCGATCGTGAAGAGCGCGCTCACGGGGACCATAATGCCCACGGTACCCGCGTTCAGCGCGGGGATCGAGATGAAAAGAATGAGCATCAGAGCCACGGGGGCAATGGCGATCTTCCAGCTCTTTGAGATGAAGGCAACGCCAAGCGAGCCGAAGAGGGCGGGCAGGATCTGGTCAAAGGCGGGATCCAGCACGGGCGCCGTCAGGATCGGCGTCAGCGGAATGGCGAGAATGACGCCGAGGATCACGATGACCGTTGTCACGATGCTTGAGGTGGCAATGGCAATGGTGGAGATGACCTCGCCCTCCTCGGAGTTGGCCTTGACATCGGCCTGCTCAAGCGCCGAGAGGGCGCAGGGGAGCTTGAGGTTCGAGATGTTGCCCGTCACAAACGAGAGGTAGGTGCCGCCCGAGCCGAGCATCGGGAGATAGGTGATGGTCTCCACAACGCCCACCGCCCAGTACATGGGCGCCACGGCCACAAGACCGCCGAGGAAGGCCGCCCAGTCGGGCGTGGCAGAGAAGATGAGCGCGACCGCAATGGGGAAGAGGAAGAGGATTCCCGTCATACTGAAGTTCCAGATCTTGCCGTCGCGGTGGACGCTGTCCATGTAGGAAAGCTCGCTGTATTTTTTCATGTCCGTACCCTCCTTACACCGCGGGCGCCGTGCCGAGCCAGCCTGTCAGCGGAATGGCGGCGGCCATGGCCAGAACGAGACTTAAGGGCAGGGCGTAATCCGAGATCCAGCGCCAGCCCGTCTTTTTCATAATAAGGCCGCAAAGGATCGTGGTCAACGCCGACACCGCCATAACGCAGATCGGCACAAGGCCGTAGGTCAGGCCCGAAAAGACCGAGGAAAAATCGCAGAACACAAAGCCGAGGAAGGCCGAGATCATACCCATAAAGAGCGAGTTCTGGAAGATGTCCGCCCACTTTTTGTCGCGCTTTTCCAGCGTCAGCATGCCCGCATGCATCTTTTTACCGAGCAGGGGCGCCAGCCAGATGCCCACAAGGATGCTGACCGTCATCACCAGCGCGACCGTCACATATTGCGAGGCGGTGAGGGTACTGATCTCCGTGCCGAAGGCCCCGATCGTCTGCTCGGCGGCGATCGTCTCGTAGGAGAGCGAGCCGATGACGCTGAGGCGGAGCCAGGGGAGCGCCACGCCGAGATTTTTGGAGAGAATGATCACACCCACCACAATGGAGATGGCGGGGGCGACCGTAAAGACCGCGGCCGAGCGCACGATCTTCTTAAGCTTGTCCTTCGGAATGCCGAGGGCCAGAGCGCGCCGCCAGGCACGCACAAGGAAGTAGACCGACTGCGCAATGACGGCGGCGATGATCACGCCGACCATGACAAAGAGCAGAGGGTGATTGACAGAGAAGTTCAATAGAATGTCCTCCATTTCTTGGGTGTTTGGTATTTTTTCTGAATTTTCTAAATACAGTAATCATTATAACATATACGCGATGAAATGAAAAGAGGAAATTAGGAAAAAGCCGAAAAAGCCACCCCTCCGCTTGACAAAAGCGCCGCGCGGCTGTACAATAAGGAACGAAAAAACGTAAGGAGCCGCGTATGAAGACCACCATTCTCCTTGTCCGCCACGGCCAGAGCCTTGGCAACCTCCATGAGACCTTTCTCGGCTATACCGACCTTGACCTTACCGAGCTTGGCCATCGCCAGGCCGAGGCGCTGGCCGCCCGCCTTGCCGATGTCCACCTGGATGCCGTCTATTCGAGCGATCTTTGCCGCGCCATGAATACCGTCCTTCCCGCCGCTCGTGCTCACGGCCTCGCCGTCACCCCCGACAAGCGCCTCCGTGAGATCTTTGCGGGTGAGTGGGAGGGTGTGACCTTTGACGAGATCGCCCGTCGCTTTCCCGCTGACCGCGCCCTTTGGAAGCAGAACATCGGCCTTGCCCGCCCGACGGGGGGCGAGAGTGTCCGTGAGCTGACCGAGCGTGTCAAGGAGGCGCTTGACGAGATCGCCGCCCGGCACGGAGGCGAGACCGTGCTTGTCGGTACTCACGCCACCCCCGTCCGCAGCGTGATGACGCGCCTTCGCGGCTATCCGCCCGAGCGCATGGCCGAGATTGACTGGGCGCCCAACGCCTCCATCACCACCGTGGTCTATGAGGACGGTGTGGCTACCCTTACCGGGGAGGCCGATGCCACCCACCTTGAGGGGATCGTGACGCTGGTGCCTGAAAAGATATAACGCGCCCGTTTGACAGCCACCGTTATCCCCCAAAAGCCTCCGAGGTCAAAAAAGAGAGCAACTGCCGTTGCTCTCTTTTTTATTTTTCTTATTCCTCCGGGGGGCGCTCGTAGGCAACGCCGCCCTCAAAGAAGATCCAACCGAAGGAGCCCGGCACAATGGTGTGCTTGCCAAGCGTCCTCGCGGGATTGGGCTCGTCCTCCCAGGTGTTCCCCAGGTAGTCGGTGATGCGGAGCTTGAAGGGCGCGCGGTCACGCAGACCCGCATTCTTCTTGGAGATGCGGACGATCGCGCGGAGCATCCCGTCCTGCTTGCGTAGGGGCTGAAGCTTCCACTTGGAAAGCTCGGCCTTGCGGGCCTCGGGCTTGTGGAAGGGCCAATGCTCGCTCCAGATCGCACCGTCGATCGTGTGCTTGCCGTTTCCGCGGAAATTGATGCGGATGCCGGGCGTTACCGAGAACAGACGGAACTCAGGCTGCAGAATGACCGAGGTCGGCTGATTCACACGGAACTCAAACCACAGGTGGCTTTCGCTCTCGGCCATGCGGAAGGCGGTAGCGCCGTTCCCCACGTCCTCCCAAGCCGCTTCCTCGATGCTTTGAGGTTTAATTGTATAGTTGTGTTTACAATCTTCCTCAACGCCAAGGTAGTACTCGAGGGGCGGCAGGCCCTTGGCCACGCGCGCCTCCACCTCGGGAAACTCGGTGTCAAGCAGGGTGCGGAGTGTTTCAATGCGGTGGCGGAGCTTTTCGGGGAAGAACTTGAAGCCCTCGGCCTCGGAGTGATAGCCAAGGCGACTGTCGTTCTCGCAAAGGGCGATCATCTTGGTCGATTCGCCGATCTCGTTTCTGACGAGCGCGCGCATCTTGGCAAGGATCGCCATGGGGTCGCCGCCCTCGCCCGTGCCCAGCTGATCGCGGAGCTTATAGAACTGCAGAATGTTGTAGGTGCTCTTGCAGAGCACGAGGAAGGCCGCTGACACCGAAAGCAGGTCGTTGAGCCCGTCCCCCGCGTATGCGGCCACCGTGGCCAGCTCGGCCAAGGCTCTCGTGTAGTAGTTCTTCATCGAGGTGAGGAGCGTGATCGCCTCGTCGTGCGTGTGGCCGACAAGGAGAGCGTCGCAGATGCGGTCGCCGTCGGGCTTGTCAAGAAGAAGCCAGCTGCGCGAGGGGGAGAGGTTCTTCGGCTTCAGAGAAAGCTCCCACACCACGCCGTCGTGCGCGGGAGAGTAGTAGCTAAACATAATGTTCAAAGGGTACAGCCGATAGCCCTTCTCAAAGAGGCGCCATGCCCGCACGATCGGCTCGGCAACGCCGCGGCCGTAGGTGATCGAGGCCAGGCGCAGGAGGTAGGCGTCCTCGTCGAGGAACTCGTTTTCAAAGGCGAGGTCGCCGGCCGCCTTGCTCATAAAGCAGGGGTAGTTACCGAAGTACCAGCACTCCATAAGGCCCTCAACGCCCGTGCGGTGCGCGGCGTGCATCTTGCCATACACGTTGCCCGGTGAGGGGACGTAGGGCAGGGTAGCGATCTCGTGCGAGCAGCAGATCTGCATCTTCGCCCACAGGTGCTTATGGTGCTTTTTGGCCGCCCGCGCCGTCTTTTCAAACAGCTCGGAGGGGCCGATGTAGGAGAGCCAATAGTCCATAGCCTGACGCTCGTGACCCAGCTGGCTCTGGTAGCCGCGGTCGTCAAAGTTTTGCATCAGCATCACGTCGTCGGGCGCGCCCTTGACGTAGGCCGTGATGTCCTCGTCACGCCACACGCGGTGGCCGTAGGTCCAGCTGACAAAGTCGGCCTCGGGCTTCACCTCGCGGATCCCCGCACGGATGTTCTCGATGTTTTGGTCGAGGATCTCACCGCGCGTTTTTCCGGCGCAGCGCGGGCAGGTGGTCGAGGGGAGCGAGGCGCAGGAGGTGGTGCGCTCACCCGCCGTGATATCGATGAAGCCGCCAAGGTCGGGGCACATCGTAAAGAGGCGGCGCCCCGCCTCACGGCAGTATTCCTGCACCATAGGGGAGTGGGGGCACATCGTGGCGATGTTGCGGCCGCGCTCGCCGATCATTTCGGGATAGCGGTCAATGAGCTCGTCCGTCAGGGCGGCGGGCTCGATCGCAAAGAAGTATACCTTGATGCCGTAGCGGCGGCATTTGGCGATCACGCGGTTCAGCTTTTCGATGCGCGCCTCGTATCCCCCGCCAAACTCTTTGATGATGTCGGAGGGCACGCACTGCTTGAAGCTTGAATAGATCCAAAGACCGTTCGTGCCGTCGTGCGCCAGGCGGTTGAGGTATTCCTCGGGATAGTAGTCGATGTCGGAGGCGAGCTCGTTGACCATGCCCTCGTTAGATGCGTGGCTGGGGGGCGCGAAGAAGCAACGGGAGATTCGCGAGCGGATAAACGGGCGGCGCTCAATAACCCCGAGAGGGAGAAATGAACCCTCTCGGCGGAGCATCTCGTCCTCGATATAAATGAGAGCGCGCCTGATACCCTCGGTGTCGCCCGCCTCAAGCGTCACACCGCTTTCGGTGACGATTATACGGTAAGCCTCGCGGCAGTCGGTGTCCGAAAGGACTGTTTTTATGGGAGTTCCG
>JAZRAU010000088.1:0-7780 GCA_045634705.1 Eubacteriales bacterium
TGGGCAACGGCAACGATACCCTCTTTCTCTCCCGCACGGTGGGGGAGGGGGGCCGTGTGTACGCCTTTGACATCCAGGAGGATGCCCTTACCTCTACTCGCGCTCACCTGGTGGCCGAGGGCGCGCCCGAGAACTACACCCTGATCCACGATTCCCACCATAAGGTCGAGGAGTACGTCAAGGAACCGATCAAGGCGGGTATGTTCAACCTCGGCTATCTGCCGCGCAGCGGCCGCCGCCATGTCACCACTATGTGTGACACCACGCTCCCCGCCGTCCGGGCCGCACTTCGCCTCCTGGCGCCCGACGGCATCCTTATGGTCGCCGTTTATCCCGGTCACGAGGAGGGCACGCGCGAAGGCGAGATGCTCACCGAATTCTTCTCAACCCTTGA
This sequence comes from Eubacteriales bacterium, assembly GCA_045634705.1. GTDB lineage: Bacteria > Bacillota > Clostridia > Oscillospirales > CAG-272 > UBA1740. The sequence goes on from JAZRAU010000088.1 coordinate 395, forward strand.
CCGCAAGAAGATCAGCGTTTCCTGCCTTCGCATCGTCAACTCTCCGACGTCTCCTTTCTTTTTTATAGCCGAGAACCGATAATGCAAAAAGACGTTCCGCTTTAGCAGAACGTCTTTTTGTTTTGCGTTTATACCGAAATCCGTAGTCCCTAATTATCCCAAGGCCACGTCCAGCATCATCATCAGAGAAAAGCCGAGGGCAAAAAACACGGTGCCAAGGTGTGAATGCTCTCCCTGAGCCATTTCGGGGATCAGCTCCTCCACCACCACGTAAAGCATGGCTCCCGCCGCAAAGGCGAGGAGGTAGGGAAGGGCGGGGAGCACCACGGAAACGGCAAGCAGTGTCAGCACCGCGCCGATCGGCTCGATCACCGCCGAGAGAAAGCCCCACAAGAAGGCTTTGCCCTTGGAAACTCCCGCGCTCCGAAGGGGCATCGAGATGATCGCCCCTTCAGGGAAATTCTGAATCGCAATACCAAGCGAGAGTGCCAGTACGGCCGCCCCACTGACCGTGACGTCACCCGCAAGGAAGGCGGCCAGCACCACGCCCACCGCCATACCCTCGGGGAGGTTGTGGAGTGCTACGGAAAGCACGAGCATCGGCGAACGGCCAAGGCTTGTGGACGGCCCCTCGGTCTCGCCGGTGACAAGGTGGGTGTGGGGGATCACGCGGTCAAGGATCATGAGAAATACAAAGCCGAGTGCAAGACCCACCACCGCAGGAAGAAAGGCTAACCCCTCCATATGCGCGGCGTGGTCCATGGCGGGAATGAGCAGGCTCCAGACAGAGGCCGCCACCATAACGCCGGCGGCAAAGCCCGTCAGCGCCCGTTCAAGAGTGCGGTTCATCTCACCGCGCAGGAAAAAAACACAGCCGGAGCCGAGGACCGTGCCGACAAGGGGCAGGAGCAGGCCGTAGAGTAGTTCGATCTTCATATGCCTCCTAAATTAACGCTTTACGTAATTCATGGCCTCGTCGTTCTCCTCAGACTTCGTGTCGAGGAAAAGAGGGCCGATCAGGATGCCGCTACGGCAATGGTGGCATCGTAAAGGGTGAAAAGAATACTTGACGCCTCGTCACGGTACAGGGCGTGTGTGGCGTCGCTTTCAACAAGCGTGGGGATATACGCCCTTCCGTTCACGTAGAAGAGGGCGGGAAGCGAAGGAAGGGGCTTGCCCTCGCCGTGGAGGAGAAATCGTCTCCACCTTTCAGGATACGGAATACACAGCGTGGTGGTTCATGTTTGCCTCCAAAAAACGCCGCACGGTCCTGTGCGGCGTTTCCTTATTAAAGCTTGGTGGTTTGTGTCTTCAGCTGAACGTCGTGAGCGCCGCCCTCAACGATGCTGACCGAGGAAACAAGCGTAAGCTTGGCCTTCTGTTGAAGCTCGGGGATCGTGAGCGCACCGCAGTTGCACATCGTGGAGCGCACCTTGGCCAGCGTCAGCTGGACGTTGTCAGAAAGCTTACCGGCATAGGGAACGTAGGAATCCACGCCTTCCTCAAAGGAGAGCTTGGTGGCACCGCCAAGATCATAACGCTGCCAGTTGCGGGCGCGGTTGGAGCCCTCGCCCCAATATTCCTTCATAAGCGTGCCGTTCACATTGACCTTTCCGCCGGGGGCCTCGTCAAAGCGAGCAAAGTAGCGGCCCAGCATCAGGAAATCGGCGCCCATAGCCAGGGCCAGCGTCATGTGGTGATCGTGCACAATGCCGCCGTCAGAGCAGACGGGAACGTAAATACCGGTCTCCTTGAAGTACTCGTCACGGGCACGGCAAACGTCAATGAGGGCGGTGGCCTGTCCACGGCCGATGCCCTTGGTCTCACGGGTAATGCAGATCGAGCCGCCGCCGATACCGACCTTGATGAAGTCGGCACCGCAATCGGCAAGGTAGCGGAAGCCTTCGGCATCCACCACGTTACCGGCACCAACCTTCACGCGGTCACCGTAGTTCTTGCGGATCCAGTCAATCGTCAGCTTCTGCCACTCGGAAAAGCCCTCAGAGGAGTCGATACAGAGGACGTCGCAGCCCGCCTCGACCAGCGCGGGAACACGCTCGGCATAGTCACGGGTGTTGATGCCCGCGCCAACAATGTAGCGCTTGTCCTTGTCCAGAGATTCGAGGGGGTTCTGCTTGTGAGTATCGTAGTCCTTGCGGAAAACAAAATGTACCAACTCGTCACGCTCGTTGACGATGGGGAGCGAGTTGAGCTTGTGATCCCAGATGATGTCGTTGGCTTCCTTCAGCGTCGTGCCCTCGGGAGCCGTGATGAGCTTTTCACGGGGCGTCATGAAGGTATGAATGGGAGTTTCGGGAGCCATACGGCTGACGCGATAATCGCGGCCGGTGACAATGCCCATAAGGCGCCCTTCGGGGGTGCCGTCCGAGGTAATGGCGACGGTGGAGTGACCGTTCAGCTCCTTAAGGGCCAAAACGTCCGCCAGCGTCTGATCGGGGCGGAGGTTAGAATCGCTGCGGACAAAGCCCGCCTTGTACGCCTTCACGCGTGCCACCATAGCGGCCTCATCCTCAATCGTCTGGGAGCCGTAAATGAAGGCAACGCCGCCCTCGCGAGCCAGCGCGATAGCCAGCTGATCGCCCGAAACCGACTGCATAATGGAGGACACCATAGGAATGTTCAGCGAGATCTCGGGCTCCTCGCCGCGGCGATAGCGGACCAGGGGAGTGCGCAGGCTGACGTTTTGGGGAATGCACTCACTTGACGAATAGCCGGGGATCAAGAGATATTCGTTAAAGGTGCGGGACGGTTCTTCATAAAAGATCGCCATAGGAAACTCCTTATCGTTATTTTTATTATTTAGTAGTATAACATAAAGGCGAGAAAAAAGCAAGCGTTTTCGCGCTTTTTCCTCGCCTTTTTGATATTTTTCGGATTTTTAGAGAACCGCCTTCAAAAATTGCTGAGTTCTCGGGTTTTTCGGATTGTCAAACAGCTCCTCGGGCGTTCCCTGCTCGGCGATGATGCCGTCCGCCATAAACAGAATGCGGTCGGCCACCTCACGGGCGAAGCCCATTTCGTGAGTGACGATCACCATGGTCATGCCCTCCTCGGCCAGCTGACGGATGAGGTCAAGCACCTCGCCCACCATTTCTGGGTCGAGAGCGCTCGTCGGCTCGTCAAACAGCATCACCTTCGGGTTCATGGCCAAGGCGCGCACGATGGCAATGCGCTGCTTCTGTCCGCCCGAAAGCGTGGAGGGATATACATTGGCCTTTTCCTCAAGCCCGATGCGGCGGAGAAGCGAATAGGCCTTTTCCTCGGCCGCCTTTTTGATCTCGTCCTTCGTGGTCGTGATCGGCAAAAGCTCGGCCTTTTCCTTGCGGAAGAGGTTTCTTATCTTAATGCCAAGGTTTTTAAGCTTCACACGGCGCAGATTACGCAGGCCCACGTACAAGGGCGCCAGCGTGATGTTCTGAAGCACCGTCTTGTTGTTGAAGAGGTTGAACTGCTGGAACACCATGCCGATCTTTTCTCTGTGCGTGTTGATGTTCACGCGCACGTCGGCAATGTCAACACCGTCAAAGACGATCGCACCCTCGGTCGGGTCCTCCATGCAGTTTAAGCATCGAAGAAAGGTGGATTTGCCGCAGCCGGAGGGGCCGATAATGGCGATCTGTTCCCCATTTTTGATATCGAGATCCACGCCGGTAAGCACCTCGTGGTCGCCAAAGTTCTTTTTGAGACCCTTGATAGAAAAAAGAATATCGGAGGATTTGTATGTATTGTTCATTGCTTGTTGTCCTCCTTATCGTCTGTCGCCTGCACGCAGGCGCTTTTCTATGGCCTTGATAGCGAACGTCAGGGCATAAACAATGGCAAGGTAGAAGCATGCTGCCACCGACATTGGGACGATGTAGCTGGCCATGTTGTTTCCGGCGCCAATGACTTTGGCCGCTTGGGTGAGGTCGTACATACCGATCATGCTGACAATAGAGGTCTCTTTGATCAGCGCAATAAGTTCATTACCGATAGCAGGAATCACGTTTTTGATGGCCTGTGGGATAACGATCCGCCCCATAGTGACACCGCTGGGAAGGCCCAAAGCGCGCCCGGCCTCGGTCTGGCCGATATCCACGGAGAGAATGCCTCCGCGGATGCTTTCGGAAACGTATGCGCCTGAGTTGATACCAAAGGCAATGACTGCCGTGATGACCTGCGGGAAGCCACGAATGGCAAATATTGCGTACATCATAATAAAAAGCTGCAACGCCATAGGTGTTCCGCGGATGATCGTTACGTAAACGCGGCAAATGGCTTTTGGAAGCTTCATGATCTTGGAGCTCGGCGAGATGACCACAAGTGCTACGAGCGTACCGATCAGAAGACCGAGCAGGGCAGAGAAAATCGAAACGGTAAAGGTCGTCTTAAGACCGGTAAAGAGCATTCCCATATATTTTGAGGATGAGAGAAGCTCCCAGATTTCTTCAAAAAAGCTCATTGTAGAATCCTTTAAAACGGGGAAAAAGAACTGTGCCGGGGCACGGTTCTTTTTCCTTGAATATTTGAGTTGTTAGTTTCCGGACAGACCCATGTGCTCCATAACCATCTGCTGGATCTTGGCTTCGCCAAGCTCGGCAAGAACCTCGTTGATGGCGTTAAGAAGCTCGTCATTGCCCTTGGTAACGCAAATGGCATACTGCTCTTCCACGGGAGCATCGGCCTCTCCGTCAGCACCGGAGTAGTAGAGGGGATAGGCCTTCAGCGACTTCGAAGAATTGGTCACAAGGTACTGGGCGGGAAGCTGGTCGATAATAAAGACATCGGCCGTAACCTCAAGGGCGTCGACGGCAGCCTGGGCATCGGGCAGCTCAACAAGCTTGGAATCGGTACCGTAGAGAACACCGGCATAACCGTAATCGTTGTCCTCGGTGGCATTGATCTCGCCGTCGGTGTAGATCCAACCGGTGGTGTCGATCTGAGTGGCAATTTTCATGCCGGCCAGGGCCTCCCAAACAATGTAGGTGACGCCGTCCACCGTCTTGGTGGCAACCGTCACGCTGTCGGGAACAACAACGTATTGGATCGAGGTGTAGTAGGGATTCGAGAAAGCCACCTTTTCCTTGCGGGCTTCGGTGATCGTGATACCGGCGGCGCCGCAGTCGGCAATGGTGCCCTCGGCAACGTTATCAATGATCGTGCCGAAATCACCGTCTTTCCAAACGATCTTTTTGCCAAGCTTCTTGCCAACAAGATTCATGATGTCCACGTCAACGCCAACGATTTCGGTGCTGTCGTAGTACTCAAAGGGCGCAAAGTACGCGTTGGTTCGGACAATGATCTCGTTGCCGCTGCACGAGGCAAGAGCGAAGACCGAGCTGCAAAGCATCACGGCGACCAGGATGAGAGAAAGGATCTTTTTCATGATAATTCTCCTTAAAAATATGTGGGCGTTGCCCTTAGTGATGCTCTCATTATAGCACACTTTTTTTGTTTGTCAATAGGTTTTTGCAAAAATATTCTGAAAAATAGAATTTTTTTGCAACGTCGCACGGGGAAACCAAGGGGAGCAGAAACCGAACCTGCATAAACCTGTGCCAAGTATTATATTAATAGGGAAACGCGCGCGAAAAATGCGACAATGAGAGAGCGTTTTCAGAACAGCATAATGAATATAAATGCAACAAAAGGGGAAATATTCTCGTTTTTTGTAAAAAAAGATACCGCCCGAAATCGGGCGGTATCTTCATTAAATATTGCGATCAGTTTGTGTAGTTGTCAAAGTAGCCCTGGATCCAGACAATGGGAGTTCCCTTGTCACCGCTGCCCGAGGTCAGGTCGCAAAGCGAACCGATAAGGTCGGTCAGGCGGCGGGGCGTTGTGCCTTGGGAGACCATTTGGCCCACAAGGTCACTGTCCTTTTTGCGAATATAATCCGAGATGGCATCCTTCAGCTCCTTGCCTGAAAGGTGAGCAAAGTTGTTGTCGGCCAGATACTTCAGCTTCACCTCGTTCGGCTGCCCGACAAGGCCCTCGGTGTAGAAGGGGGACACCACCGGGTCGGCCAGCTCCCAGATCTTACCGACGGGATCCTTAAAGGCACCGTCGCCGTACACCATGACCTCAATGCGCTTGCCGGTCTTTTCAAAAAGCTCAGCGGCGATGCGGTCCACCGTCTCCTGTGCGTTGCGGGGGAAGAGCTTTACGGTGTCCTCGGTGGCTTTGTTGCTGCCAAGCAGGCCGTAATCGCCGTTGAAGCCGCTGCCGTTCACACTGGCATTCAGAATGTCGTCAAGGCCAAGCACGACCTCGGCACCCGCGGCGGCGAGAAGACGCTTGGAGCGCGCACGGCTGTGGATGTCGCAGGTCAGAACGCTCCCCGTGTAGGGAAGGATCGCACGGCAGTCGTTGGCGAGAATGATCTCGGCTTCACACCCCTCGTTTTCAATAACCTCGCGGTAGTAGGCCACGTAGTCAACGCCCGTGAAGGTGTGCTTCTTGTAGCCGAAAAGCTCGCGGTAGCGGCTCTCGGTCAGAACGTCCGAATAGGGGTTGATGCCCGCCGCATCCAGATCGTCCAACGAGATGAGGTGGTTGCCGACCTCATCGGAGGGGTAGGAGAGCATCAGCGTGATCTTTTTGGCGCCGCGGGCAATGCCCTTGAGGCAGATAGAGAAGCGGTTGCGGCTGAGGATCGGGAAGATAACGCCAACGTGCCCCGAGGGGAACTTGGCGGCGATATCGGCCGCGATCTGGTCCACCGTGGCGTAGTTGCCCTGAGCGCGGGCCACCACCGCCTCGGTCATCGCAATGATGTCGCGGTCGCGGAATTCAATATTCTCACTCTTGGCGGCGGCAAGCACACTCTCCACCACAATGGCGGCAATGTCATCGCCGTTGCGAATGATGGGGGCGCGCACCCCGCGGGAAACGGTACCGATCAAGCGTTCCATAGCTTCCTCACAGACGGATAGTTTTGGTGAGGCACGGCGACCGTCACTCGCCGTACCTTATTTATTATATACCATAGCGTTCGATAAGTAAAGAACTATTTTTTTATATTTTCCATAATTTTTTGTTATACTTTTGCGAAGGAGAGAGCAAGCTAAAAGGCTCCGCGTGCCGCCTCAAAAACTCTCATCTATTCCGCGGAGCTTTTTTTGCGGCTATTTGTGCAAAGTGACGAAAGTGGGGCTTTTTTGAGTTTTCCACAGGTTGGCTGTGGAAAACTCCTTGGAATTGTGGAAAACCTCCCTCGCTTTCGGAAAAAACGAGGCCTTTTCCACGATGCAAAGATAAAGTTACTCACACTTTCCACAGTTTTGCCTGTGGAAAACTCGGAATTTGAGAAAATCCAAATTCTGCGTTTTGCCAACTTGACAAAGGGAAAAGGAAAAAAAGATGCCGCCAACAGCCTTTTTTGCC
>JAZRAU010000089.1:0-17501 GCA_045634705.1 Eubacteriales bacterium
GAAGTTGCCGACCTTGGAGGCATCGGCGGGAACGATTTTGAAGTAGCCTACCTCGGGATCGGGAAGCGCGGTGTTGGCATATTTTTCGGCGTACACAGCGTTTCTCCATGCGAAGGTCGCGGTAATCTCATAGTAACCGACGTTGGTGGGGTAGGTATTACCGAGATCCTCAAGCACCTCGAGATTCTCGGGGTTAAGGCGCTTGAAGGTCAGGGTAGCCTTGAGCATGCCGGGCATGTTGACACCGACATGCTGACCGGTGAGCTTGCTGCCCTGGTAAGTAACGTCGTCAACATCAAAGTAGATCTCGGCGAGCTGCTCGGGAGTGAGGGTAGCACCGACGGGCGCCTCAGTCGTGGTGGCAGCAGTGGTAGAAGCGGCGGCAGCCGACGTCTGATCATCACCGGGGCCAAGCAAGCTGCACGAAGCAATGCAGGTCACGACCAGGAGAAGCGCCAGCGCAAGCAGAAAGAGTTTGAACTGGTTTTTCATGGTATACTCCTTATAAAATTAATAAACGGGTTTTGGGAGACATAACTCCACATAGGATTATAGCATACCCCATAGTTTTTGTAAAGGGATTTTTGAAAAATAGTCAGTTTTAACAAAAAGGCTTTTCGCTTTTTGTCGAAAGGGGGAAAAAGTCGGAAAATCCAAGCGGACAGGGAAAAATCACCCCTCCGAAAGGCGCCTGACAGCCTCGGCGGCAAGGGCGAGGCCCGCGGCCGCGGGAACGAAGGGCGAGGAGGCCACGGGGGTGTCCGCAGCGCACGGCGTGCGGGCAGGCTCACGGGAAAAGACCACGGGTAAATGCCGTATCCCCTCGCGGCGGAGACGTGTCCTGACGGCGCGCGCCAGGGGGCACCCCTCGGTCTTCGCGAGGTCTGTCACCGTGACGGCGGTGGGGTCAAGACGGTTGCCTGTGCCAAGGCAGGAGATGAGGGGAAGGGCGAGGCGGTCGGCGGCCACGGCCAGCGCGACCTTGGCGGAAACGTCATCGCAGGCGTCAAGCACCAGGGTGGGCGCAAGCTCAGAAAGAAGGGCCTCGGCGTTTTCCGGCGTCACGCGGCCGTCATGCAAGGTTATGTTTACATCGCTTGAAATAAGAGCGGCTTTCTCGGCCGCAACGTCGGTCTTTTTCCGTCCGACGGTGGAGGCATCGGCTAACAGCTGGCGGTTCAGGTTCGTCACGTCCACCGTATCAAAGTCCACAAGAATGAGGTGGCCGACGCCCGAACGGACGAGGGCATCAAAGGCGTGACCGCCAACGCCGCCAAGGCCGACAAGCATCACGCGGGCAGAGCGGAGCCGGAGCATTGCCTCATCGCCAAGGAGCGCGGCGGTACGAGAAAGACGGTTTTTACTGCTCATGCTTCACCTCCGTAGCTTCCTCCAAGGACAAGGAAAAGGATAAGGACGGTGGCCGCGACCACCGCAAGCGAAAGAAGAAGCACAAGGACCGAGCGGCCGCCAAAGCGGTAGCCCTTCCCTTTTTCGTCACCAAGGAGACGGGCACGGCGGAGAATTTCCGAAAGCGGCTTGTAGAGCGCCATAACGAGCGAGGCATTAAAGACCGACTTAACGGCATTGAAGGGCAAAAGGAGAGGAAGGAGCATAGCGATAACGGCGGAGCGCGGGGCGCCGGTGTACAGCGGCGTGATGAAGAGGTTGGCCAGCATCATCACCGCCACCTGCACAAGGACAGCCGCCGAGAGCGAGAGGACGGCGCCCGTAAGGGTCTTGCGGTATTTGTATATAAGGGATGCCGTGAGCGAGAACGCAAGACTTGACAGAATATCCATCAAAAGCCCCCACACCCCCGTTGTGCCAACGGTGATGAATTCCAGCAGCGGCACGGCAACAGAAAGGGCCGCCGCCACCTCGGGACCGAGAAGGAGCGAGCCAAGCGCGATCACGGTATCCTTGACGTCAAAGGAAAGAAACTGCACCTTGGGTACAGGGAGAAAAACGGTGAGGAAGGCAAGGGCGCAAAAGACGGCGGAAAGAGCCAGCCGTTGCGTCCTCTCTTTTGTATTGGTTGCCATAAGCCACTCCAAAAGCAAGAATTGACGGGTACGCGCCGAAGCGCGTACCCGCCATTCTCATTGATTATTGGTGATTACTCAATGATCTCGGACACAACGCCGGAGCCAACGGTTCTGCCGCCCTCGCGGATAGCGAAGCGGAGACCCTTCTCGATAGCGATGGGCGTGATCAGACCAACCGTCATATCGACGTTATCACCGGGACGGCACATCTCGGTGCCCTCGGGAAGCGTGATAACACCGGTAACGTCGGTGGTACGGAAGTAGAACTGAGGACGATAGCCGGAGAAGAAGGGCTTCTGACGGCCACCTTCCTTCTCGGTCAGAACGTAAACCTGGCCGACGAACTTGGTGTGGGGGTTGATGGAGCCGGGCTTGCAGAGAACCTGACCGCGCTCGATCTCGTTCTTCTGAACGCCACGGAGAAGAAGACCAACGTTGTCACCGGCCTGAGCGTTGTCCATGAGCTTGTGGAACATCTCGATACCGGTGATAACGATCTGACGGCGCTCCTCGGTAAGACCGACAAGCTCGACAGTGTCGTTCATGTTAACAACACCACGCTCGACACGACCGGTGGCAACAGTACCACGGCCGGAGATCGAGAAGACGTCCTCAACGGGCATCAGGAAAGGCATAGCGTCATCACGGGGAGGAGTGGGAATGTAGGAGTCAACATTCTCCATGAGCTCGAGGATGCAAGCATACTCGGGAGCCGAAAGGTCGGTGTTGGTGGACTCAAGGGCCTCACGGGCAGAGCCGCGGATGATCGGAATGTCATCGCCCGGGAAGTCGTACTCGGAGAGGAGGTCACGAACCTCCATCTCGACGAGGTCAAGAAGCTCCTCGTCATCAACGATATCGCACTTGTTCAGGAACACGACGATAGCGGGAACGCCAACCTGACGGGCAAGAAGGACGTGCTCGCGGGTCTGCTGAAGGGGGCCGTCAGTACCGGCAACGACGAGGATCGCGCCGTCCATCTGAGCAGCACCGGTGATCATGTTCTTAACGTAGTCAGCGTGGCCGGGGCAGTCAACGTGAGCGTAGTGACGGGTGTCGGTCTCGTACTCAACGTGACGGGTGTTGATCGTGATACCACGGGCTCTTTCCTCGGGAGCGTTGTCGATCTGGTCGTAGGCCAGGAACTCGACGCTACCGCTCTTCAGGGAGAGGGTCTTGGTGATAGCAGCGGTCAGGGTGGTCTTACCGTGGTCAACGTGGCCGATAGTACCAATGTTGACGTGGTCTTTGGTTCTCTCAAACTTTTGCTTTGCCATTTTGGAAATCCTCCTAAATTTGCAATTTTTTATTTATAATGGATTAACGGGCCGCATTACCGCGGGATTTAACGATCTCTTCCTGAATCGACTTCGGCACCTCGGCGAAGTGGCTGGGCTCCATGACGTAGTTGCCACGGCCCTGCGTACGCGAACGGAGTGCGGTCGCGTAACCGAACATCTCGGAAAGCGGAACGCTCGCCTTGATCTGCTGGGCACCCGCCACGGGCTCCATGCTCTCGATCTGTCCGCGGCGAGAGTTGATATCGCCGATAACGTCGCCCAGATAATCATCGGGGGTCGTAACCGTAACCTTCATGATCGGCTCGGTCAGGACGGGGTCTGCCTTGCGCATGGCTTCCTTGAACGCCATAGAACCGGCGATCTTGAACGCCATTTCCGAGGAGTCAACCTCGTGGTAAGAGCCGTCGTACAGGTGGATCTTTACGTCAACGACGTTGTAGCCGGCGACAACACCGGTCTGCATCGCGCCCTGGATACCGGCGTCAACCGCAGGGATATACTCCTTGGGAATGACACCGCCGACGATCTCGTTGAGGAACTCGTATCCCTTGCCGGGCTCGTTCGGCTCAATGCGGATCTTAACGTGACCGTACTGACCCTTACCGCCGCTCTGACGGGCATACTTCGTATCCTGCTCGGCCTCTCTGCGAATGGTCTCCTTGTAGGCGACCTGCGGCTGACCGATATTCGCCTCGACCTTGAACTCACGGAGGAGTCGGTCAACAATGATCTCCAGGTGGAGCTCACCCATACCGGCGATGATGGTCTGGCCCGTCTCCTCGGCCGTGTAGGTACGGAAGGTCGGGTCTTCCTCGGCAAGCTTCGAGAGGGCGATGCCCATTTTCTCCTGGCCGGCCTTGGTCTTGGGCTCAATGGCAACACGGATAACAGGCTCCGGGAACACCATCGACTCAAGGATGATAGGATGCTTCTCATCGCAGAAGGTATCACCCGTGGTGGTGTACTTGACACCGACAACGGCGGCGATATCACCCGCATAAACAACGTCAAGATCCTGGCGGTCATTGGCGTGCATCTGCAGGATTCTGCCGAGGCGCTCCTCCTTATCCTTCGTGGAGTTGTAGACCGCGGTACCCTTCTCTACCGAGCCCGAGTAAACGCGGAAGAAGCAAAGCTTTCCGACGAACGGGTCGGTGGCGATCTTAAACGCGAGGGCCGAGAACGGCTCATCGTCCGAAGGACGGCGGCAATCCTCCTCCTCGGTCTTCGGGTTGATACCCTTGATCGCGGGGATGTCGGTCGGGGCGGGCATATAGTCGACAACAGCGTCAAGCAGCTTCTGCACGCCCTTGTTACGGTACGAGGTACCGCAGCAGACGGGAACGATCTGGTTGGCGATGGTCGCCTTACGAAGGGCAACCTTCAGCTCGTCAACGGTGATCTCCTCACCGTCGCAATACTTCATGAAGAGCTCCTCGTCAGTCTCGGCGATCGACTCCACCATGTTGTTGTGATACTCCTCCGCCAGCTCACGCATGTCCTCGGGAATCTCCTCGACACGCATGTCCTTACCCATATCGTCGTAGTAAACGTCGGCCTCCATATTGAGCAGGTCAATGATCCCGCGGAAGCCCGACTCCTTGCCGATAGGCAGCTGGATCGGAACGGGGTTGGTGCGCAGACGGTCCTTCATCATCTGAACGACGCGATAGAAATCTGCACCGGTAATGTCCATTTTGTTGACATACGCCATACGGGGAACCTTGTACTCATCGGCCTGGCGCCACACCGTCTCGGACTGAGGCTCAACGCCACCCTTGGCGCAGAACACCGTCACCGAGCCGTCAAGAACACGCAGAGATCTTTCAACCTCAACCGTGAAGTCAACGTGGCCGGGGGTATCGATGATGTTGATACGGTTGCCCTTCCAATAGCACGTGGTGGCGGCAGAAGTGATGGTGATACCACGCTCCTGCTCCTGGGCCATCCAGTCCATGGTGGCGGCGCCGTCATGGGTCTCCCCGAGACGGTGCGTCTTACCCGTATAAAACAGAATTCTCTCGGTCGTCGTGGTCTTACCGGCGTCAATGTGCGCCATGATCCCGATGTTACGAGTATTTTCAAGGGAATACTCTCTAGGCATTTTGTCTCTCCTTAAAATTATCTGTTTTATGCGGAATTAATATCTGTAATGTGCGAAAGCCTTGTTCGCCTCAGCCATACGGTGGGTCTCTTCCTTCTTCTTGAAGGCGCCACCCATCTCGGCCTTAGCGTCCATGATCTCCGCGCTGAGTCTTTCAGCCATCGTTCTTTCACCGCGGCTTCTTGCGAACGCGATGAGCCAACGAAGACCGAGGGTCTGGCGGCGCTCCGCCCGAACCTCCATCGGAACCTGGTAGTTGGAACCGCCAACGCGGCGGGCCTTGACCTCCAGGACCGGCATGATATTCTCAAGAGCCTTCTGGAACACGTCAAGCGCGTTCTCGCCGCTCTTCTCTTCCACGATAGCAAACGCATCGTAAACGATCTTCTGAGCGACGCCCTTCTTACCGTCCAGCATAATGTTATTGATCAGCTTGGTAACGAGCTGAGAATTATACATAGGATCCGGCAGAACTTCTCTCTTGGAAATTTGACCTCTTCTCGGCACTGTACTTCCCTCCTTCATTAATAGTGATGATCTCATCGGTACTCGAAAGCTGTGCTTTCGTAAGTGCACGCTCGGTGTTGGGTATCTGGTTATAAATCAAAGGATGTTATAAACAAAAATCACAGCACGAAACGGCACACGCTATCCATGGATAGCTTACTTCTTCGGGCGCTTGGCGCCGTACTTGGAGCGTCCCTGGTTACGGTTTGCAACGCCCTGAGCATCGAGCGTACCACGAATGATGTGATAACGCACACCAGGCAGGTCACGGACACGGCCGCCTCTGACAAGAACAACGGAGTGCTCCTGCAGGTTGTGACCGATACCCGGGATGTAGGTGGTGGCTTCCATACCGTTGGTCAGACGGACTCTGGCAATCTTACGGAGAGCAGAGTTCGGCTTCTTCGGGCTGGTCGTCGTCACCTTCGTGCAAACGCCGCGCTTCTGAGGGGAGCTTTGGTCGGTAGGCTTGTTGGTCAGCGAGTTGAAGCCGCGCTGAAGAACAGGGGTCTTGGACTTATACTCCGACTTGGAACGGCCGTTCTTAATGAGCTGGTTAAAGGTTGGCATGACTTTCCTCCTTCCTGTGATATTTGTTTATAACACGTCCCGAAGGGGGCGGATATAAGTGCATTTTTGCTTTTCCTACCATGTTTTCATAGTATGTCCGCAAAAATACAGTTTATTGTAGCACAACTCGAAATAAAAGTCAAGGATTTCCTAATTTTTTCTTTCTGAAATGCAAAATATTTTTTCAAGAACGCTCTTTTCATCCGAGAAAAAAACACCGCCAAGCTGCTTGGCGGTGTTTTGCATGGAAAAATTAATAGTTTTGGGCAGTGGCAACCCCGGCATACTTCACCGTTTCGCTCTCCTCCTCGGCGATCTCGACGTTGTGATAGCAGTCAAGACCCGTACCGGCGGGGATCAGCTTACCGATGATAACGTTCTCCTTAAGACCGAGCAGGTGGTCGACCTTACCGCGGAGCGCGGCCTCGGTGAGGACACGCGTGGTCTCCTGGAAGGAGGCCGCGGACAGGAAGGACTCGGTTTTAAGCGACGCCTTGGTAATACCGAGCAGCTCGGGACGTGCCTCGGCCACGCGGAGCTCACGCTCGCCGGCCGCGATCCTCGCCTCGATGGCCTCGTTCTCAGCCTCGAACACGGTGATGTCAACGACCGAGCCGTCAAGGAGATCGGTGTCACCCGCGCTTGTCACGTGAACCTTGCGCGTCATCTGACGGGCGATGACCTCGATGTGCTTATCGTTGATCTCAACATCCTCACCGCGATAGACCTTCTGGACCTCGCGGATGATATAGTCGTACACCGCCTGCAGACCGTTGTTGGCCAGGATATCCTGAGGATACATGGCACCCTCGGTCATCGGCTGGCCGCGGAATACGGGGCTGCCCTCATCAACGATAAGGCGCATGCCGAAGGGAATGTCATAGATCTTCTGCTGATCCTCGGGAACACCGGGAACGTCGATGCGGATGCGGTGGATCTTCTTATCCACCATGATGTGGACGATACCGTCAGCCTCCGCGACAACGGCGGTCTTCTTCGGGCGGCGGGCCTCAAACAGCTCCTCAACACGGGGCAGACCCTGCGTGATATCCGAGCCGGCAACACCACCGGTATGGAAGGTTCTCATCGTCAGCTGAGTACCCGGCTCACCGATCGACTGAGCCGCGATGACACCGACCGCCTCACCGATGCTGACAGGCTTGCCCGAGGCAAGGTCGGCACCGTAGCAGTGGGCGCACACGCCGCGCTTGGCACGGCAGCGAAGGATCGAACGGACCTCGACCGACTCAACACCGGCATCCTCGATCTTCTTGGCCATAGGCTCAGAGATCATCTCACCGGCCGCAACCATGGTCTCGCCCGTCTTGGGATTGACGATAGGATCGATCGTATAACGGCCGCCGAGGCGCTCGGCGATCGTTTCCAGGGGCTTGCCGTTTTCGGTGATGGCGCTGACCGTGATACCCTCGCGGACACCGCAGTCCTCCTCACGAATGATGACCTCCTGCGAAACATCGACCAGACGGCGGGTCAGATAACCCGAGTCGGCGGTACGGAGAGCCGTATCCGACAGCGACTTACGCGAGCCCTTGGCACCCATGAAGTATTCGAGCATCGTCAGACCTTCACGGAAGTTCGACTTGATCGGGATCTCGATCGTTTTACCGTCGGTTGCAAACATCAGACCGCGCATACCGGCCAGCTGACGCAGCTGCTTGATCGAGCCACGGGCACCGGACGTTGCGATGATGTTGATAGAGTTGTACTTGTCGATGCCTTCGGTCAGGCACTTGGTCACGTTGTCGGTGGTCTCGGACCAGACGTTAACGGTCGACTTGTAGCGCTCCTCCTCGGAGAGCTCACCGAACTCGTAGCGCTCGCGGATGTCCGCGACCTGCTGCTCGGCGGCGGCAATGAGGCGACGCTTCTCGGGCGGGATCGTCATATCGTACACCGAGATCGAAAGCGAGGAGCGGGTGGAATACTTGTAGCCCATGGCCTTGATCTCGTCAAGCACCGAGGCGGCCATAGCAAAGTCGTGAGCCTTGATCGTGCGGTCGACGATCTTCTTGAGGTCGCCCGCCGTGGTCACAAAGTCGATCTCCATATCGCAGACACGCTCGGGATCGGTTCTGTCAACGTAGCCAAGATCCTGAGGGATCTTGCTGTTGAAGATCAGACGGCCGAGGGTGGCGTTGATGACACGGGAGTAGGTCTCGCCGTTCACCTCACGCTCGACACGGACACGAATGGGAGCGTGCAGGCCGATGACGTGGTTCTCGTAGGCCATCATGGCCTCGTCAAAGTTGCGGAAGGTCATGCCTGCGCCCGGCTCATCCTCACGAAGCATGGTGAGGTAGTAGGAGCCGAGAACCATATCCTGCGAGGGCGTGGCAACCGCCTTACCGTTCATAGGCTTCAGGAGGTTGTTGGCCGAAAGCATCAGGAAGCGGGCCTCCGCCTGCGCCTCGGCAGACAGCGGCACGTGCACAGGCATCTGGTCACCATCAAAGTCGGCGTTGAAGGCGGTACAGACCAAGGGATGGAGCTTGATCGCGCGGCCCTCGACCAAAACGGGCTCGAACGCCTGGATCGACAGACGGTGGAGCGTCGGCGCACGGTTGAGAAGCACGGGATGCTCGCGAATGACGTACTCAAGCGCATCCCACACCTCGGGGAACGAGCGCTCGACCTTCTTCTTGGCATCCTTGATGCTGTTGGCCTTCTGCGTCTCGATGAGGCGCTTCATAACGAAGGGCTTGAAGAGCTCGAGAGCCATTTCCTTCGGCAGGCCGCACTGGAAGATCTTGAGCTCAGGGCCGACAACGATAACCGAACGGCCCGAATAGTCAACGCGCTTACCGAGCAGGTTCTGACGGAAGCGACCCTGCTTACCGCGGAGCATCTCGGAGAGCGACTTCAGGGGACGGCCGCTGGGGCCGGTGACCGCCTTGTTGTTGCGCCCCTGGTGGGTATTGTCGATGAGGGCATCGACCGCCTCCTGGAGCATACGCTTCTCGTTATTGATGATGATATCGGGCGAATCCTGCTCGATCTCACGGCGCAGACGGTTGTTACGGTTGATGAGGCGGCGGTAAAGATCGTTCAGGTCGCTCGAAGCGAAGCGGCCGCCGTCCAGCTGGACCATAGGACGGATATCGGGCGGAATGACGGGAATGCAATCGAGGATCAGCCACTCGGGGCGGTTGTTCGACTTACGGAAGCTCTCAACGACCTCGAGGCGCTTGATGAGCTTGGCCTTCTTCTGCCCGGAAGCGTTCAGAAGCTCCTCCTTCAGCTCCTTGGAGAGCGTGACGAGGTCAAGCTCGGCGAGAAGCTCCTTGATCGCCTCGGCACCCATGCCGACGCGGAAGTCCTCCTCATATTTCTCATAATAGGTGGTGTACTCGACCTGCGAGAGGATCTGCTTCTTCTCCAGGGGCGTGTCGCCGGGATCCAACACGATGTAGCTGCCGAAGTAAAGCACTCTTTCGAGCGACTTCTGGGGCAGATCGAGCAGAAGGCCCATGCGCGAGGGCGTGGCATGCCAATACCAGATGTGCGCCACGGGCGAGGCCAGCTCAATGTGGCCCATGCGCTCACGGCGGACCTTTTTGCTGGTGACCTCAACGCCGCACTTCTCGCAGATCTTACCCTTATAACGGCGGCCGCGCTTGTACTTGCCGCACTGGCACTCGTAGTCCTTCTGCGGGCCAAAGATGGTCTCGCAGAACAGACCGCCCTTTTCGGGCTTGAGCGAGCGATAGTTGATCGTTTCCGCCTTGGCAACCTCACCGTGAGACCACGAACGGATCATCTCGGGCGATGCCAGGCCGATCTTGATGGAATCAAAAATTCTTGCCATAATCTCTATTTGATCGTACCCCCACGGTCGTGGGGGCAACGTCTCCCCTCTTGTAATTTAAGGTGTTCGGGTATCGCTTAATCCCTGTCGAGGTCGATGTCCTCGCCGTCGTACTCAAGGTCGTCAAGCGAGGTCTCCGGGAACTCGTCTTCGAATTCGCCGTCCTCATCGCCTGCGTCCTCGCCTTCCTCGGCTATGGGCTCCTCGGGGATCGGACCAAGCTCAATGTCCTCCAGCGGGCCGGGGACAAAGCCGTCATCCTCATCAACGAGCTCGGTCAGCTCGATCTCCTCGCCGTCGGGATCCAGAACGCGGACGTCAAGCGCCAGCGACTGAAGCTCCTTGACAAGGACCTTGAAGGACTCGGGGATACCGGGAGTGGGAATGTTCTGGCCCTTCACAATGGCCTCGTAGGTCTTGACACGGCCCACCACGTCGTCACTCTTCACGGTCAGGATCTCCTGCAGCGTGTAGGCGGCGCCGTAAGCTTCGAGAGCCCAAACCTCCATTTCGCCAAAGCGCTGGCCGCCGAACTGGGCTTTACCGCCGAGAGGCTACTGCGTGACCATGGAGTAGGGACCGTTGGAACGGGCGTGGATCTTATCGTCAACGAGGTGGTGAAGCTTGAGGTAGTACATGACGCCCACGGTAACGGGGTTATCGAAGGGCTCACCGGTACGGCCGTCATACAGCGTGACCTTACCGTCGATCACATAGACGTGCTCACGCGAGCGCAGCTCGGCAAGGGCGGCGGCATCGTGCTCGTAGATCGGATCCACGCGCTGATAATCCTTGTTGCCCTTCTCGTCGATGACCTCGGTAAAGAGGGCCTTGCCGAGAACGTTTTCACCGTCACGGATCTCACGGACGTACTTCGCCTGGCGCAGGCACTCGATGATGTCGCTCTCATTGGCGCCGTCAAAGACGGGAGTCATCAGCTTCCAGCCAAGGCGCTTGGCGGCGATGCCGAGGTGGACCTCAAGCACCTGACCGATGTTCATACGCGAGGGAACGCCCAGGGGGTTCAGAACGATATCGACCGGCGTGCCGTCCTCAAGGAAAGGCATATCCTCGGGCGGAAGAATGCGCGAGACAACGCCCTTGTTACCGTGGCGGCCCGCCATTTTATCGCCGACCGAGATCTTACGCTTCTGAGCGACGTAAACGCGGACGACCTTATTGACACCGGGCGAAAGCTCGGTGGAGTTGGAGCGGTCAAACACCTTGACGTCGACCACAACGCCCGATTCGCCGTGGGGCAGCTTCAGCGAGGAGTCCTTCACTTCTCTGGCCTTCTCACCGAAGATCGCGCGGAGCAGGCGCTCCTCGGGAATCGGCTCGGGCTCGCCCTTCGGCGTAACCTTACCGACGAGGATGTCATTGGCGCGCACCTCGGTACCGATCCTGACGATACCGTCGGCATCGAGGTCCTTCAGGGCGTCCTCACCGACGTTCGGGATCTCGCGGGTGATCTCCTGCGGCCCGAGCTTGGTCTCTCTCGCCTCAATGGAATGCTCCTCAATGTGGATCGAGGTGTAGGTGTCGTTACGGACGAGGTTCTCATTCAGGAGAACGGCGTCCTCGTAGTTGTAGCCCTCCCACGTCATAAAGGCAATGGTGGCGTTCTTACCGAGGGAGATCTCACCGTTCGAGGTCGCAGGACCGTCGGCAATGATCTCACCCGCCTCCACACGGTCGCCGTTGGTGACGATGGGGCGCTGGTTGACGCAGGTGCCCTGGTTGGAGCGCTTGAACTTGATGAGGTGGTAGGTATCCTTGCGACCGCTGTCGGTAAGGATCGTGATGCTGTCGGCCGTGGCGGTCTCAACGATACCGCCCTCCTTGGCAAGCACCACGGAGCCGGAGTCGGCGGCGGCCTTGTACTCCATACCCGTGGCAACGTAGGGCTGGTCGGTCACCATCAGCGGCACGGCCTGCTTCTGCATGTTCGAGCCCATGAGGGCACGGGTGTTATCGTCGTTTTCAAGGAAGGGGATCATCGCGGTGGCGACCGAAACGACCATTTTCGGCGAGGCATCCATGTAATCGATCTTATCGCGGCTGACCTCAACAATGTCGGCACGGTCACGGGCAATGACCTTGGCGTTGACAAAATGACCGTCCTCATCCAGGGGCTCGTTGGCCTGGGCGATGATGTAGTTGTCCTCAACCTCGGCGGTCATGTACTCGATCTCATCGGTCACGCGGCCCGTGGCGGGATCCACCTTGCGGTAAGGGGCCTCGAGGAAGCCGTACTCGTTGATGCGGGCGTAGGTGGCGAGGTAGGAGATCAGACCGATGTTAGGACCTTCGGGCGTCTCGATCGGGCAGATGCGGCCGTAGTGCGTGTAGTGAACGTCACGCACCTCAAAGCCGGCACGGTCACGGGTCAGACCGCCGGGGCCGAGAGCCGAAAGACGGCGCTTGTGCGTCAGCTCGGCCAAGGGGTTATTCTGATCCATGAACTGCGAAAGCGGCGAGCCGCCGAAGAACTCACGGATCGTGGTGGCCACGGGACGGACATTGACAAGCGACTGAGGCGTCATATCCTCGCTGTCGTGCGTGGACATGCGCTCCTTGATGTTTTTCTCCATGCGCGACATACCGATGTGCATCTGGTTCTGCAGAAGCTCACCGACACAGCGCAGACGGCGGTTGCCGAGGTGGTCGATGTCGTCGACGCTGCCGATGCCGTGGGAGAGAGTAAGCAGGTAGTTGATCGAGGCAAAGATATCGTCCTTCGTGATGTGCTTGGGCGAAAGCTCAGCCGCGCGGAGACGGGCCGCCTCACGCACCGCATCCAGGTCGCCGGCCGCATCGCCGAGGATCTCGTTCATCACGGCAAAGCGCACCTTACCGGTGATGCCAACGTCGCTAAGGTCGAGGCCGAACACGGAAGGCGAAACGGCACCGTTGCCAAACACCTTGACCTCGGCACCCATAAGATCGCGGACAAAGACCTCGTTGACGGCGTTCTGCTCAAGAACCGCACCATCCTCACGCGTCATCACGTGGTCGGTGTCAAAGAGGACCTCGCCGGTCAGGGGGCTGACGACGGGGCGCGAAAGGGCAAAGCCGCGAACACGGTCGGCGACCGCGAGCTTTTTATCGTACTTGTAACGACCCACAGTCGCCAGATCGTAGCGCTTCGAGTCGAAGAACATATTGCGAATGAGGAGCTGGGCACTCTCGACGATGGGCGGGTCGCCGGGGCGCTGCTTCTTGTAGATCTCCTTGAGGGCGGCCTCGCCGAGGGTACAGTTATCCTCGTCGGCAAAGCGGGCGCACTCGTCCTTGGCAATGGTGGCGGTGAGCATATCCTCATCCCCGAACATCGCGGTGATCTCCTCGTCGGTCTCAACGCCGAGGGCACGGACAAGCACGGTCACAGGGAGCTTTCTCGCCTTGTCGATCTTCACGTAAACGACATTCTGCGAGTCGGTCTCGTATTCAAGATAAGAGCCGCGGTAAGGAATGACGGCAACGCTGTAGCTGCGGTTGCCCGCCTTATCGAGAAGGGTCTTATAGTACATACCGGGCGAACGGACGATCTGCGAAACGATAACGCGCTCCGCACCGTTGATCACAAAGGTGCCCGAATCGGTCATCAGCGGGATGTTGCCCATGTAGATCATGTCCTGCTTGACCTCGCCCGTTTCCTTGTTGGCAAGGCGGACAAGCACCTTCAGGGGCGCCTCATAGGTCGTATCGCGCTCCTTGCACTCCTCCACCGAATACTTCGGCGTTTTTTCGATCGTGAAATCGACAAACTCAATGGAAAGGTTGCCGGAATGGTCATTGACGGGAGACGAGGCCTTAAGGACCTCCATCATGCCTTCCTTGCAGAACCACTCAAACGACTTCTTCTGAACGTCAATGAGGTTGGGCATCTCCAGCGCTTCATTGATCTTCGAGAAGCTGAGTCTTGTGGTTTTTCCGAGCTTTTGGGGTTTCAGCATCGTAGAATCACTCCGTTTCATGAAATTTCGCCCTCGCCGTCATCGGGCGGCGTGAAAAGCGCCCACTTTTCTTGGCGAAAGATGTTGATTTGCGCGCTCGCAGTCCGTTATTCTTACAATAATATTATAAGGACAAGCAAACATTAGGCAAGACAAGATTATATCACACCTTTTATGGTATGTCAAGAGTTTTTTGGGAATTTAAGCATTTTTTTTCCTCAATAATATAATTGTAAATTTTTTATTAACTTTCATAGAACCGTTTGTAAAATTTGGTTTTCGGCCGTGGCGGAGCGGTGCATCGCACCGATGCGACGGTGGGGTTCCCATTTTTTAATCTTGAAAAGCAAAGCGCGAACGAAATAGCGTGCGCTCTTTACTTTTACGCGCACGTGTGATATAATATGGAAGAAAACGCAAAGAAAACCGCCCAAAAGGAGCCCCTATGACGGAAAAAGACATCACAAAGCTTCTCATGCCCGACACGCCAAAAAATGTGCGTGTCTTTTCCTCGTTACCCTCGACCAACCTCACCCTACACGAAATGGCAAGGGAAGGAGCCCCCGATGGCACTGCCGTCATTGCCGAGGAGCAATCGGCGGGTCGGGGGCGCCTTGGCCGTGAGTTTGCTTCGCCGCGCGGCGCGGGGCTGTATATGAGCGTTCTTCTCCGCCGTCCGATCCCCACCGATAAGATCCCTCTTTTAACGCCGTACGCCGCGGTGGTTGCCGCACAGGCGGTGGAGCGCGTGGCACCGCTTTGTGTGGGGATCAAATGGGTGAACGACCTGCGCGTGGGGAATGAGAAGATCGCCGGGATCCTTACCGAGGGAGAGCTGAACGCCGAGGGGGGGCTTGCCTTTGCCGTCATCGGCATTGGCATCAACCTTTTGCCGGGGGCGCTTCCGCCGCACCTTTCGGGCATTGCCGCCGCCATAGGCGATTTTGCCCCACCGCCTCCACCCGAATGCCTGGCCGCGGCGATCCTTGACGGGCTGTACGCCACCCTACCTACACTTTATGACGGATCCTTCCTTGGGGAATACCGCCGCCGCTCGGTCGTTCTCGGAAAGCGCGTGGAAACCGTGCTTGCAGGAAAAACGGTGACGGGCATTGCCGAGAGCATTCGCGATGACGGCGCCCTTATCCTCAACGTTGCGGGAAAGCGAACGGCGTTGAGTGTGGGCGAGGTCAGTATAAAAATATAAACAATACTTATTAAAAATTTTGTTTTTCCGCGATGCGTGTAGAAAAACCCCTCGGAGAGATCTCTCCGAGGGGTTTTATTTTCACAATAATAGCGCGGTTAATAGTGGGAGAAATACCGCAGGGATGAGGTTGGCGGTCTTGATGCGCGTCATGCCCAGCATATTGGTGCCGATCGCCACGATGACAAGCGATCCGGAGCACGAAAGCGCCCCCATAACGGCGGCGGGCACTCCCGAGAGAAAAAGAAGCGCGAGCAAAGAAAAAAGGCCCTGATAGAGGAGAACGGAGACGGCCGAAAGAACACAGCCAACACCCATGCTTGTGGCCATAACGAGGGCCGAGATGCCGTCCAACACCGCCTTGGAAAAGAGAATATCGGGCGTGCCTGTGCCCGTATCCTCTATGGCGCCGAGGATCGCCATGGAGCCAACGCAAAAAAGGAGCGTGCAGTTCACAAAGCCCGTGGAGAGTGAGGGGCCGCCCCCTTCCCCGCCCTTGTGCGAAGGCTTGCGCTCGACCCATGCACCAAGGGCCTCAAGGGCGCGGTCAATGTCCAGAAGCTCACCGATAAGGGCGCCGAGGGCCACCGAGAGAATGATGAACAGCATACCGTAGTCGCGGAACAGCGTGTTGCCCTCCGTGAATTCGGCATAACCGCCGATAGCACCCGTGATACCGATGAACACCACGCAAAGAGCGACACCTGCGGTCACGGTTTTGGTGATGCGCTCGGGAATTCCTTTTTTCAAAAGCACGCCGATCACCGCGCACACCGCGATCGCTGCGGCGTTGACGATCGTACCCAGCATAAACATAAGGTGCACCTTCCGAGAAATGATACCCACATTGTAGCAAAAAGCGCGGGGAAAGTCAAGTATCACAAAAAAAGCAGGAGACCTTTGTCTCCTGCTTTTTTTGCGGTAAAATTACTCGACAGTCGCACCGAAGGGAGCGATGGAGAGCTTCGCAAGCTTGAAGGCCTGCTTGCCGAAGGGGATACCGATGATGGTGAGGCACCAGAAAAGGCCCATGAAGAAGAAGGTGAGAGCCAGACCGAAGCCGCCGAGGATGAACCAAAGAATGTTCATGATGGCGTGCTTGCCAAAGTTGGTGGTAACCTTCTTGCCGAAGGGGGCAAGGAACAGCTTGGCAAACTTGAAGGCCTGAATGCCAAAGGGGATACCGATGATGGTGATGCACCAGCCGAGGCCGAGGAAGAAGCAATAAAGCGCCGAGACCAGACCGGTAAAGAAGAACCAAAGGATGTTGCCGATGAGTTTCATGAGAAGTCTCCTTAAAAATGTATTAATATCCACCGTAAACGATGTGATATTCAATCAGAAAGGGGGCGCACCCCCGTATGACATAGACAGTATATCACAAAGAATTCAAAAAATCAATACTTTTTGGAAATTAATTTAACAAATAATTAAAAAATAAAAGGGCAACCTGTACTGCCCTTTTATTTCTTTATTAATCAGTCAACGGTAGCGCCGAAGGGAGCCAGCGAGAGCTTAGCCAGCTTGAAGCACTGCTTCGCAAAGGGGATACCGATGAGGGTGATGCAGAGAACAACACCCGAGAGGAAGAAGGAGAGAACCATAGTGAAGCCGCCGAGAATGAACCAAAGAACGTTCATGATGGGGTGGCTGCCAAAGTTGGTCGAGACCATCTTGCCGAAGGGCAGGATCGCGAGCTTGGCAAACTTGAAGGCCTGAATACCGAAGGGGATACCGATGAGGGTGACGCACCAAGCGATACCGACAAGGAACCAAGAGATCGAGGTGACAAGACCCACAACGAGGAACCAGATGATGTTGCCGAGAGTTTTCATGAGGGGATTCTCCTTATAAAATTGTATTAATATCCGCAGCCGCCGCAACGGTATATTTCGGGGACAAAGATATCTACATAAAGTATATCATAGCCCTATCTAAATTTCAATAGCAAAAATAAAAATTTTTCTGATTTTTTTGCG
>JAZRAU010000090.1:0-2930 GCA_045634705.1 Eubacteriales bacterium
GACTTGGTCAGGGTGCTGAAGCGGCGGCGCTCGGCATCCGAGCGCTTGGCAAAGCCGTAGCCGGGGAGATCCACAAAATAAAGCTTTTTGTCAACGTCGTAGAAGTTGATCGTCACCGTCTTCCCGGGCGAGGCACTCACACGGGCCAGGGCCTTACGGCCGAGGAGGGTGTTGATGAGTGAGCTTTTTCCGACGTTGGAGCGCCCGGAAAAGGCGATCTGCGGGCGAATGTCCGCAGGGAACTGCGCGGGGAAGCCCGCGCTGATCTTAAGATCGGTGGCAGAGAAGTTCACAGCCATATCAGTGCACCTTGCCCGATACCGTGATCCCGGCGGGCACCCCAGGGATAGAAAGCGGGATATCCCGACAAGGCTCCTTGGCAGAATCGCAAGCGGGGAGCGCTACGGCGGTATCCTCGGGCTTTGCCAGCGCGGCGGCCAGCACGTCGTCCACCGTGTCGCAAAGGACAAAGCGCAGTCCGGCAGCGGCCTCCTTGTCGATCTCGTCAAGGTCGCGCTCATTATCGCGGGGGATCAGCACGGTTTTGACACCGGCGCGGTAGGCAGCCATGGTCTTTTCGGTAAGACCGCCAATGGGAAGAACGTTTCCGTGGAGCGTGACCTCGCCTGTCATGGCGACGTCATGGCGCACGGGGATGCCGGTAAGAGCGCTGATAAGGGCGGTGAACATTGTCACACCGGCCGAGGGACCGTCCTTCGGGATCGCCCCCTCGGGGAAGTGGATGTGCAGATCCTTTTTTGCAGCAAAATCGGCGGGAATGCCCAGCGCTTCGGCGCGGGAACGCACGCAGCTGATCGCAATGCGGGCCGATTCCTTCATCACATCACCGAGCGAGCCGGTGAGCTCCAGCTTGCCCGTGCCGTCCATGGGCAGGACCTCAACGCGGAGCAGGTCGCCCCCCGTTTGGGTATAGGCCAGGCCGTTTACGATGCCCACGGCATCCTTTTTGGACTCGGCATCGGGGCGGAATTTGCGCTTGCCGAGGAATTCGGAGAGGTTCTTTTCGGTTACGACCACCCGTTTGCAGTCGCCCTCGGCGATCCTGTGCGCGCACTTGCGGAAGAGCGAGGCCAGCTCGCGCTCAAGGTTACGGACACCGGCTTCGCGCGTGTAGCCGTCGATCATCTCAATAACGGCGCCATCGGTCAGGGAGAGTGTGCGGCGGGATAGTCCGTGGCGCTTCAGCTGCTTCGGGATCAGGTGGCGGAGAGCGATGTTGAGCTTTTCGGTGCGTGAATAGGGCTTGACCTCAATGATCTCCATACGGTCAACGAGGGCTTCGGGAATTCCCTCGTAATAGTTGGCCGTAGCAATAAAGAGACAATCCGAAAGGTCAAGCGGCATTTCCACAAAATGGTCACGGAAGTATTTGTTCTGCTCGGGGTCCAGCACCTCAAGGAGGGCCGAGGCGGGATCGCCGTGAAGATCGTGCGAGAGCTTGTCGATCTCGTCCAAAACGATCACGGGATTTTTGGAGCCCGAGGAAATGAGGGCCGAGGTGATGCGACCGGGCATCGCGCCCACGTAGGTCTTGCGGTGACCGCGCACGTCCGCCTCATCACGGACACCGCCGAGCGAGATACGGGCGTATTTACGGCCAAGCGCTCGGGCAATGCTGGCGGCAATGGAGGTCTTGCCGACACCGGGAGGGCCGACAAGGCAAAGAATTTGATTGCGTACGTCGGGCGCCAGCTTGCGGACAGCCACGTATTCGAGGATCCTCGTCTTGATCTTGTCAAGGCCAAAGTGGTCGGCCTCCAGCACCTTTTTGGCGGCGGTAACGTCAAGCTTATCCTTGGTGGTCTTTTCCCACGGAATTTCAAGGCAGGTGTCAAGGTAATTGCGCAGGACAACGCTCTCGGCGGCACCAAAGGGAGTTTTGGCAAGCTTGCCAAGCTCCTTTTTCAGCTTTTCGCGCACCTCGCCCGGCATAGCGGTACGCTCGATCTTCTCGGTATATTCCTCGATCTCGTCGGCGTCCTCGCCCAGCTCCTGCTGAATGGCGCGCATCTGCTCTCGGAGGAAAAACTCCTTGTGGTGCTCATCAACCTTTTCGCGCACGGTATTGTGGATCTCGGCCTCGCAGCTGAGGATGTCCTTTTCCTCTTCGAGAAGCACCAAAAGGCGCTCCATTCTCAAAAGGGGATTGATCGACTCCAGCACCGTTTGCTTGTTACGGTAATTGAGAAGCACCGAGGAGGCCACAAAGTCCGAGAGCATCCCCGGATTTTTGATCGCGGTTGCGGCGGCGCGCACCTCATCGGAGAGGGAAGGGTGGATCGGCTGAATCTCGTTAAGACAATTGATGATCTCCTGCATCATGGCCTCGGCACGAAGCGTCGTAGCGGCGCCGAGAGAAATCTTTTTGCATACAACAGCAGCGCGGTGATAGCCCTCATCCTCAAAAAGCTCGGTGATCTTTGCACGGCAAACGCCTTCAAAAACAGCGGAAAGACCGCCGTCGGGCGTTTTGGAGACTTGCTTAATGGTGCAGACCGTGCCCACGTGAAAAAGATCCTTAGCCGTGGGGGTCTCCACCGAGGCATCGCGCTGGGCGACCAGAAGGACGGCGGAATTGCCGGTGGCGGCCTCTCCAAAGGCTTTGAGGGACAGGGGGCGCGATATGGTCAGATTCATTTGGACGGCAGGAAAGGCCACGGTGCCCCGAAGGGGAATGACGGGCAGATTCATGGCTTCCGCCTTTTCGATAAAGTTGTTCATAGGTTTTCCTTTGCGGTGGTGTTTCGGCGCCTTCACGCACGGCCATGGATCTGTGGGCGAGGGCGCAAAATAAGGCATTATACATTGCATTATAGCACAGATGGAAATAAAAATCTACTGTTTTAATAAAAATAATATAACTTATGTTCGTCGGCGCCCCTCTTTCAGCCAAAAACTTTTGAAAAATG
>JAZRAU010000091.1:0-2111 GCA_045634705.1 Eubacteriales bacterium
GCGCTTCTCGGCATCGCTGTGGCTGCCTACTTCCTGTTCTTCAAGAACAAGGAGACGGGCACCAATGCGGATGAGGCGATCTAAAAGAAAAAGGAGCCAAAGGCTCCTTTTTTATTATCTCTTTTTCCAAAGCTCCAAAACGCGGAGAAGCACAGGGCTTAGGATCACGTTGACGAGCAGCTCAAAAATGAAGTTGAGCCCGACAAAGGCGATCATCAGGTAGGCGAAGACGGAGTATCCCTCGCCTGCGGCCCCCGAGGACACGGTATCCATAAAGAAAATAAGACAGCCAAGGAGGAAAATGCCCGTGTTAACGACGGGCGCCACGATCGTGCTGACGATCACGGCGAGGTAGAGGTTCCTGTTTTCGAGGAGCTTGTACACAAGGCCCGCGCAAAGGCCCGCGGCCACGCCCTTCACCAGCACAGTCACCACTGTGCCGAAGATGTTGAGGCCAAACCAGAACGCGGCGTCCGCCGTCAGGAAAAAGACAAGGCCGGAAACACCGCCGAGCCACGCGCCTGCCCACGGACCGAGCAGGGCGGCGCCCAGCACCACGGGTACGAGGGTCAGGGAGATCGAGGCCAGGCCCCCGATCTTGATAAAGCCGCCGAAATAAGAAAGCACGGCGACAAGCGCGGTAAGAAGCGCCGTCAGCACCAGCTTTTCGGTTTGTTCGTTCGTTCTTCTTGCTTGCATGGAAATCACCTCGGAAAAGTTTTTTACGGACAAGTTTTTTACAGTATAGCACCCACGGAGAGAAAAGTCAAGAAAAATTTGCAAAAACCTTGACAAATGTGCGGCGCTGTGCTATACTTTGACCATGAAAACCGCATAGAAGTCAGGGGTGCCCCTCGGGGCTGAGATGGCGAGAGCCGAACCCTTCACCTGATCCGGATAATGCCGGCGTAGGGAGATTTCCGAGAGCTTGATGCCACCGATAAAAGCCGCACGGAGATTTCCGTGCGGCTTTTCAAATTCTTTTCGGAGGTCATCTCTTATGCACCGTACCCACGTCCGCGCGCTCACCGAGAGCGCCATTATGCTCGCGCTTGCCGTCGCCCTCAGCTACGTCAAGCTCTTTCAGCTGCCGTTTGACGGCTCGATCACCCTCTTTTCGATGCTCCCCCTATGCCTTATCGCGATCAAATGGGGCCTCGGCTGGGGGCTTGGCACCGCCTTCTGCTATTCCTGGTTCCAGATCCTGCAGGGCGGCGTCTTTGCCTGGGGCCTCACACCCGAAATGCTCATCGCCTCGCTATTCCTCGATTACATTCTCGCTTTCACCGTCCTCGGCCTTGCCGGCCTTTTCCGCCGCTACGGTGCCCTCGGTATGGTCGCGGGTGTGGTCCTTGTGTGCGCTCTCCGCTTCCTCGTGCATTTCATCGCGGGTGTTGTCCTTTGGGCCAACCTTGAGGAATTTGTCGCCTTCGGCCAGGAGTGGGTCGGCCGCCCGTGGCTCTATTCGCTCTGCTATAACGGCGTCTATATGCTGCCCGAGACGGTCTCGACCTCTCTTGCCGCCTTCTTCCTCCTTCGCCTCCCTCAGCTCCGCCCCTACCTTTTGCCTGTCAGGAAATAACGAAAAAGAAGCCCCCGCTGGCGGGGGCTTCTTTTTTTAATTCTCGTCCACCTCGCAGTAGTCCATAGCGTAATCGAGGAGCATATTGATAAGGTCGTTTCGCGATCGGTTGGTCTTTTTGGCAAGCTCGTCAAGGCGAGCCACCGTTTCGTCCTTGATGCGAATGGAGAACACCTTGTGCCCGTCCTCGCCCTTGGGCTTCCTTGTAATGACCAGCGTTTTTGTCGGCTTCTTCATGTTACATCACCTCACCAAAATCCTAACTTGACACGCAACATAAGTATATGTTATAATTTATAACATAATAACTGTGTTAGAGCTTGTAACACAATTTTGAGGTGACTTATGGCGGGGAATGCAGGCCTTACCCAAGCAAACAAGGCAAAAAAGGACGAGTTTTATACGACCTATGAGGATATCCAGGCTGAGCTAAATCATTACGAGAGGCATTTTCGCGGCAAGACGGTGCTTTGTAACTGTGACGATCCTTACGAATCGAATTTTTGCAAATTCTTCTTAAAGAACTTCA
>JAZRAU010000092.1:0-5373 GCA_045634705.1 Eubacteriales bacterium
CGATATAAATCCCTCATGGGATTTGCGATATACGCTCCCTTCAGTCGCGTGCGATATGCCTGCGGCGCGATATATCCGCTTTGCGGATGTGAGCGCACTGCGTGCGCGTTGGAGCGCGGGGATTTATATTCGCGTACTTTCCACCACGATCGCTATAGGCGAACACATCGCTGTTTCGCGCCAGCGAAACAATATCGCGCTTGCAGAGCAAGCATATCGCGCACCGAAGGCGCATATCGCTTTCGCCCGCAGACGAAATACCTTTACGAAGGGGATAACGCTATGAACAAGACAATCAAAGAACTCGCAGTCGAGCTTATCATAGCAATCACTGCCGTTTGCGATGGCATCAAAGGCAGAGCCGTATTTGTAAATTAACTTCTTCGCGCCTGCTTATCAATCGGTGCGAACAACTATGAGGCAAAGTACGCTCAAAGCACTGCCGATTTTATAAGCCAACTAGAAATAGCATTAAAAGAATGTTACGAAACTGATTATTGGCTTGAAATACTTTTCAAGGTAGGCTCGATGGATGAAAACACTTATAAAGCACTTGCAAATAAATGCGGTGCTATTCGCAGAAAGCTCATCGCCTCCATCACCACCGCGAAAGAGAACGCGGAAACGCAAAAATAAAGAAATCTCCCGTGAAAATAACAATTTCTCTTGTGAATATGCAAGATAAGGAGAACACCTATGAAGAACAATCAGGAACAACCGAAAAATAAACTTTCTGGTATGTGGAAAAAGGCCGCCGACCTCGGAAAAAACGCCGCAGAAAAGGCCAAAAGCGTGGTAGAACAAACCAAGGACAGTATTCACGAAAAGCAGGCAGAAAGGTACACCCCCGTCACTCAACAGGAGCTGCGGGCCAAGTCCTTTATTCTCCCCAGTGTCATTTTCGTGGAGGATGACACCGCCAACCGCGGATTTGTCGAGAGCGCCGATGCGATCGGCTGGTTAGAGTTCCACAAAGAGACACAGGTGCTTCACCTTTATGCCTCCTCGGCCGATAAGAGCGGCCTTGTCCTCATTCCCACAGCGCAGAGAAACAACGCTTACTGCCAGGACAAATTCGATCTAAAAAAGTACGTTGATGCCGCACAGGTGTTCGGCAAAGCCACCGAGGAAAAGCTGGCCGAGCTGAACAATATCGCGTTTTGCCTCGGGGCCAAAAGCTGCTCCATTGAGATCGTTGAGGCCGAAAGCGAGCATCTCTCGGTTCAGTGCGGTACCACTGCGGGAAAGGCGAAACTTAGTCTTGGGTCCTCCGCAGGAAGCTCCAGAAGGCAAAGCGGAAAGAACGTTTCTTATTTTGAGGGGAGCGATACGCCCACGTTGCCGCCTCTCAAATGGTTTTCCCACGATGAGACCATTAAGGGCCTCATTGATATGCGGATGAAAAAAGCGATAAAATCCAATCTTCTGGAGCTCAAGGGCTCCGCCTCGGCTACTATGGCGAGAGCCACGGCCTGCACCATTGACAAGCTCTTGAAGATCGGCGGCAAGTTCTCTATGGAGAAAGAGGCCGTTAAGGAGCATAACAGCACGCTGCTTTTTGAGGTGGAGTTTTGATCGCGCACGGTTACTGAGCATCCTCCGGAGTGCACACCTTATGAAGAAAACAATCGCTTTTACCGTTCTTGCGGAGCTGCTTTGGGGCAGCTCGGGTGTGTTTGCCCATTACCTTTATTCTTATGGCCTTGCCTTCCTTGGGAAGACGCTTGACATACCAAATGTCATCGGGATCGTCCTTTTGCTTCTGTCAGTCTTTGGGCTCAGCAAGACCGCGGGCGAAGGGGAGCCGATCCATGTTAAGGAGAACGACCATGAATTATAAGATTATTGATGTGGAAAGGTGGGAAAGGCGCGACCTCTTCCGCATCTACACGGGGAAGCTCAAGATCGTGATGAACGCCACCGTGAAGCTGGATGTCACGCCTCTTGTGCACTTCCGGAAAAAGCACGGTCTACGCTTTTATCCCCTGATGATGTGGGTGGTAGGTAAGCTCATGAACGCGCATGACGAGTTCAAGTATCACCTCACCGAGGAGGGCGAGCTTTGGAAGTGGGAGAGGATTTCCCCCTCCTACACCGACTTCCACCCCAGGACCGGGCGCTTTGTGAAGTTTGCCACCGAGTATTTGGATGATCTTTGGGAATTCCACGAGAGGTGCGTTTCCGACATGGAAGCGCACAAGGAGGAATCCGGCTTTCTCCCGCAGATACCGAACGTGTTTGACATCTCCTGTCTGCCGTGGATCTCCTACGACGAGCTGTCCCTGAGTGTGGATGAGGGGCGCAGCACCCTCTATCCCGTGGTGATCTGGGGCAAGTACGAAAGGCGGCTTTTCCGCTACCGTATGCCCGTCACCCTGAAGATCAACCACGCCGTGTGCGACGGCTACCACCTCTCGCGCTTCTTTCTTGAGCTGCAGAGAGAGATCAATGCTATCGGAAAGGTGAAAAAACCGTGAAAGCTGTCATCATTGACGGTCAGGGAGGGCGCCTTGGCGCTCTGCTTGTGACCGAGATCAAAAAAACGGGCCTCGACTGCGAGGTCCTGGCCATCGGCACTAACAGCATTGCCACAGCGGCGATGATGAAGGCGGGGGCCGACGGCGGTGCCACGGGTGAAAACCCCGTGATCGTGGCGGCGCGCGATGCCGATGCGATCTTAGGCCCGATCGGGATCGTGTGTGCCGATGCCCTCCTTGGCGAGGTAACGCCCGCCATGGCCGCGGCGGTG
Organism: Eubacteriales bacterium; assembly: GCA_045634705.1. Lineage (GTDB taxonomy): Bacteria > Bacillota > Clostridia > Oscillospirales > CAG-272 > UBA1740. The sequence goes on from JAZRAU010000092.1 coordinate 2,750, forward strand.
GGGGCCAGCCGTGCCGAAAAGCTGCTCCTGCCCATGAGCCGATGCAAAAACCGCGTGATCGGCGTAAAGCCCCTGACCGTTGGGGAGCTTGTCAGCGAGGCGGTGGCCGCCCTCGCTGCGATGCTCTGAGGGTGGGCGTATGCGACTGTATCCCGTGAGCGCCGAGGACTTTTCCTCGGTATATGACGAGCTGGAGCGCGCCTTTCCCCGAGAGGAGCGCCGTGACCGTGAGGCAGCGCGCGCCCTCCTTGACGGAGAGCGCTATTCCCTCCTGCATGTGGAGGATGGGGGTGTGCTGTGTGGGTGCGTGGGGCTTTGGCGCCTTGACGGCTTCACCTTTCTTGAGCATCTTCTGACCTATCCCGACTACCGCAATCGCGGCCTCGGGGCGCGGGTGCTTGCTCTCCTTGCCGCCGAGGGGCGCCCCCTGGTGCTGGAGGCCGAGCCGCCCATAAGCCCTATGGCGGAGCGCCGCCTTGGCTTTTACGCGCGGTGTGGCTTTCACCGCGATGCGCTTCCCTACCTACAGCCTCCCTACCGCGAGGGAGACGCACCGACGCCGCTGGTCCTTTTGTCCTATCCCCGGCCGCTCAGCGATGCCGCCGCCGTGGCCGAGGCGCTTTACCGCGAGGTGTACGGCAAGGAATGGGAGGGACTGCTATGACCGACGGACGCTGCACCCTGCTTGTGGACGGCAAGGAGACCTTTCCCGCGATCCTTGCCGCCATAGAGGGCGCCGAGAAAACGATCTTCATCAATATGTTCATCTGGCGTGACGATGCGATCGGCAACCGTATGGCCCGCGCCGTTCTGGAGGCCGCCGACCGCGGCGTTTCCGTGCAGCTCTCGATCGACCGCTACGGCGCGGTCTTAGAAAAGGCCGAGGAGTGCCGCCGTTCCTTTTTCCACAAGAAGCAGACCCTGATCGAAAAGCTCAAGGCCCGTGCCCTTGCTCTTTTTTACCGCGAGAGGAGCGCTCTTCCGTGGCAAAGGGACGAGGAAAGCGACCTCTACCGCGCCCTTCTCGCCCACCCGGGCATCACGCTCGACTGTGACCGCCACAAGGCCGACCACTCGAAGTTCTATATCATTGACAACCGCGTGCTGTTCCTTGGCGGCGTGAACGTTGAGGATAAGGAAAACGGTGCCGACCGTGAGGGCCGTGTGTACGGCGATCTTATGGTGCGGATCGACGGCGAGGACGCCGTCCGCGCCTTTCTCGCCCGCCGCGCGGGCGCTCCGCTTACGGGCGACCTTTTGTTCCCGATGAACGTCAAGGAGGGTGGCCGCTTGGAAATGGAGGAGCATTACCTCTCGCTCATTGAGGGCGCACGTGAGCGCCTCCTTATCGTCATGGCCTACCTCTCCCCCCTGCCGAGGTTTCTCGATGCCATTGTGCGCGCGCACGAGCGCGGCGTACGCGTGACCGTGATGATCCCCGCGCGCGCCAACTACCAGAATGACACCAACCGCAAGACGGTGGCACGCCTCCTTTGCCTGACAAACGGCGGCATTGAGGTGCGCCTCTCCCCGAAGATGCTCCACACAAAGCTCCTTATGACCGAGGGGGCCGTGTCCTTCGGCTCGACCAACATCACGAAAAAGGCCTTTTGCCAGCTGGACGAATTGAACCTCACGGTAAAAAACACCGCCTCCCCCTTCTGCCTTGCGGTAAATGACGCTATGGAGCGTGAGCTGGCAGCGGCTACCCCCGTCGGGGTAGGCGAGGTACCCTACTCTCGCTTTCGCGCTCTTTGCGAGGGGTTTTTGGTATAATCGCAAGGTTTTGTTTACAAGCGCATCGTTTTTTGGGCGGCGTTTGTTGCTTTTAATGACGTGCCGCCCGTGGGCGGCGGAAAGGATGGCCCTATGACGGTAGTGGTATGCACCGACAACCGCGGCGGCATGCTCTTTGCGGGACGCCGCACGAGCCGTGACCGCGTGATGCTTGCCGACCTTGGCGCCCTTCTCTGCGGGCGGCGCCTCCTTTGCCACCCCTACTCGGAAAAGCTGCTTTCGGGGGCGGGACTGTCTCCCACCGTGAGGGAGGACTGCCTGGATATCGCCGCGGCGGAGGACGTCGTTTTTGTGGAAACCCTGCCGCTCCTCCCATACCGCGATAGGATCGCGCGCCTTGTCCTCTATTCCTGGGGAGAGGCCTACCCCTACGACACGCGCCTTGACCTTGTGCCGGGCGAGGCGGGATACCGCCTTGTCGATACGGCCGAGCTCCGCGGCTATTCCCACGATCGCATTATAAGAGAGGTTTTTGAAAAATGAGATCCAAGCTTTTGTCCCTGCTGTCGCTCCTGCTGCTTCTCTCCCTCCTCGTTTCGGGATGCGGGCTGCTTGGTGAGGGTGGCGACACCACCACATCATCGGCGACCACCACATCTCCCGTAACCACCACCGCACCCGTAACAACGGCGCCCACACCGGGAGAGCCCGCCTCCCCCCTGGAGGTACCGCCCTACGCGGATAGCCCTTACGCGATCGTCAATGGAAACGTTCCCTTCTTTGACGAGGAGGATCTGACCACGGCCTCCTACGAGTTTTTCAGCCCGCTGGATTCGCTTGGGCGGTGCGGCGTGGTCATGGCGTGCATCGGCACCGACCTCATGCCC
>JAZRAU010000093.1:0-6024 GCA_045634705.1 Eubacteriales bacterium
CGGCCGCGGCCGTCCGTGCCGCGGGGCCGGTGCTCCGCCGTCCGGCGGTCGAATATACGCTTTCCTGCTCATATTCCGAGTATCCCCGTCTCCGCCAGCTGATCGAGCGCTTTGGCGGTACGCCGGGTGAGCCTTCCTTTGCCGCGGAGGTTTCACTTTCCTACACGATCCCCGCAAAGGATGCCGCCCGCCTTCTTGCCGAGTTTACCGAGGCGACGGGAGGGAAGATCCTTCCCCAAAGAGGCAGCGAGGGGTGGGAAAAGGTTCCCGTTTGATTTTTTAAGAATATACGACTAAAAAAGAGTAAAAAATATAATATCGGCGTATTTATGAACAGAACCAAGAGAAGGAGGGATATTGCATGAGCACCGTAGCCGAGCTTTCCATTCAAAGAGAACGCGACTATTTCTCTCCCTTTGCCTTTTTGACGGAGAACACGAGGGGGCGCCTTTCCCCTTGCCCCCCCAGCGATTGCCGCACCGAGTTTCAAAGGGACCGTGACCGCATTCTGCATTCCAAATCCTTCCGCCGCCTGATGCATAAGACCCAGGTGTTTTTCTCTCCTGAGGAGGAGCATTATCGCACCCGTATGACACACACCCTTGAGGTGACGCAGATCGCGCGTATCATTGCTCGCGCTCTCCGCCTCAACGAGGATCTTACGGAGGCCGCGGCTCTTGGGCACGATCTTGGTCACACCCCCTTCGGTCATGCCGGGGAATTTGCTATGCAAAAATGCTTTGCCCCAGACTTTACCCATTATCAGCAAAGTCTGCGCGTGGTAGACCGACTGGAGCATAATGGCGAGGGGCTCAATCTCACCTTTGAGGTGCGCGACGGCATCGTGAACCACACAGGGGAGCATATGGCCTCCACCCTTGAGGGCGTGATTGTCAAGTTTGCCGATCGCATCGCCTACGTTAACCACGATATTGACGATGCCTGCCGTGCTGGCATTCTTTCCGTTGCAGATATCCCCGCGGAGTTTCTCAAGGCGCTTGGTGTCACGCATTCTGAGCGCATCAACACGTTGGTCTCGTCCGTAGTGACGGCAAGTGAGGGGCGCCCTGCGATCGCCATGACTCCGGAGGTGGAGACTGCCTTCCTCGGGCTGCGCGAATTTATGTACGAGAGAGTGTACAAAAACTCTGTGGCCAAGGCCGAGGAGAGCAAGGCCATTGACCTTTTATCCCGCCTTTACGAGTATTATGTCGCATCCCCGGAGGAAATGCCCGCGCTTTATGTGGAGAATATAAGGACCGACGGTGTTGAGCGCTGTGTTTGCGACTTTATTTCCGGCATGACCGACCGTTACGCCATTGAAACCTACCGCGAGCTGTTTATCCCCAAGGTTTGGAGGAAAACGACGGTATGATAGAGAAGAGCGTTGTTGAAGAGGTCCTCTCGCGCACCGACATTGAGGGGGTCATTTCCCCCTACGTCACGCTGAAGCGTGCGGGGGGGCTTATGAAGGGGCTTTGCCCCTTTCACAGCGAAAAAACGCCGTCGTTTTGTGTTTACACAAAGGACAACAGCTTTTACTGCTTTGGCTGCGGCGCCGGCGGAGACGCCATCACCTTTTTGAAGCGGATCGAAAACATGGATTTCGAGGACGCCGTAGAGACCCTTGGCAAGCGTGTAGGGATCACTGTCGTCCGCAAGGACCGTGATGAGCCCTCCGGCCCGAAATACGACCGTACGCGGATCTTTGAGCTTAACAAGGAGGCAGCGCGCTATTTTCACGCCCGGCTGTTTGATGAGACCCCCGGCGCCAAGGCCGCCAGAGAGTACCTGACGGTACGCCGCGGCCTTTCCATGAGCGTTGTCAAGCACTTTGGCCTTGGCTATGCCCCCTACGATCCCCGCGGATTTTTACAGTATTTTCTGGGAAAGGGCTTTAAGGAGGACGAGCTGATCGCCGCCTTCCTTTGCGGCCGGAGCGAAAAGAACGGTCTGTTGTACCAATCCTTCCGTGACCGCGTGATGTTTCCTGTCATTGACGTTACAGGCAACGTGATCGCCTTTGGCGGCCGTGTACTGGACGATTCGCAGCCCAAATACAAAAACTCGTCCGATACCCCCGTTTTCAAAAAAAGCAAGAACCTTTATGCGATGAACTTTGCTCGCCAAAGCTGCGCTGAGCGCCTGATCCTTTGCGAGGGATATATGGACGTCATTGCCATGCATGCCGCGGGCGTGACCAACGCTGTGGCAACGCTGGGTACCGCCATTACGCCGGAGCAGGCGCGCCTCATCAGCCATTATACCAAAAGCGTCGTGCTTTCCTACGACAGCGACGAGGCGGGGCAAAGGGCGACATCACGTGCTCTTTCTCTGCTTGAGCAGGTGGGGCTTTCGGTCCACGTCCTGCATATTGAGGGCGCCAAGGACCCCGATGAGTACATTCGCAAATTTGGCGTTGAGCCCTTCCGCCGTCTGGTGGAGGGGAGCCGCACCAAGTTCGAATTCAATATGGAAAAGACCTTTGCGCGCCACGATATTCATCAGCCGCAAGGGAAGATCAATGCGATTTCAGAGCTTTGCACCGTTATTTCCGAGGTTTATTCCGCGGCAGAAAGGGACATTTACATTTCGGAGTTGGCTCGCCGCCTGGAGGTGGATCCCAAGGGGATCCGCAGCGACGTTGAGCGTGCCATAGCCCGGCGCAGAAAGAACGAAAAGCGGGAACGCATGGAGGGGATCCGCCAATCGGCGGCCGGTTACGGAGACCGTGTTAATCCCGATCGCGTGAAGAGCCCTCAGCTTTCCAATTGCGAAAATTCGGTGCTTTCGCTCCTCTTGCTCTATCCCGAGCACCGCGCGGCCGCGAGGGAAAGGTACGCTCTTACCGAGGAGGATTTCTTTACGGCGCTCGGTAAGCGCATATTTACTTACTTGTCGGAGTGCTGTGAGAGCAACGCGTTGGATTCCTCGGAGCTGAACACCCGATTTACCGAGGCGGAGATCGGTCGCATTACCGAGATTAAGATCTCCCGTATGGGATTGACCGATAACGGTGAGGCCGCTTTCCATGATAGCGTTGAGGCGCTCCGCGCCGCCATGAAAAAGCGTACTCTTGCAGAAAGCACGACCTCGCTCAGCGATCTTGATTCGCTGATCCGGTCAATGAGAAAAGAGGATTGACAACAGTTCAGGAGAGTTTATGAGCGCAGATAAAGAAAGAGTAATAAAAGGTATGTTGATCGAGGAAGAATCGCTTTTGACAGGGCTTGACGATGCGTCGGTTCCCGAAGCTGAGCTGAAGGAAGCCTATGAGATCGCCGAGGCCAACGACATCGGCGAGGCCTTGCCGGACGAGCTTCAGCTCCGGGCCATTGAGGCGGAGCTGGAGCAAATGGAGAAAGCCGATAAGACAGAGGCTGTCTTTGATGACAGTGTTCTCCCCCTTGACGATCCGATCCACATGTATTTTAAGGACATCACGCGGATCCCGCTGCTGTCGAGAGAACGCGAGATCGAGCTTGCGGAGCTTGCCTCGCTCGGCAACAAGGCCGCCAGAAAAGAACTGATCGAGGCGAACCTGCGCCTTGTCATCAAAACGGCAAAGAAATATGCCCAAAAGGGACTGTTGCTTTCCGATCTTATTCAAGAAGGAAACCTTGGCCTTATGAAGGCGGTGGAGAAGTTTGATCACCGCATGGGATATAAGTTTTCTACCTATGCGACTTGGTGGATCCGTCAGTCGATCACAAGGGCCATTGCCGACCAGGCACGTACCATTCGCATCCCCGTTCACATGGTAGAGACCATTCAAAGAGTTTCAAGAGCCACAAGGGAGCTTTTGCAGGAATATGGCCGTGAACCCACAACGGACGAGATCGCCGCGCGCCTCGGCATGACGGGGCAGCGCGTCCGTGAGATCCTTGAGATCGCACGGGACCCTATCTCTCTGGAAACTCCCATTGGTGAGGAGGAGGACAGCCACATCGGGGATTTTGTGGAGGATACTGAAAGCCTTTCCCCCGCCGACAGTGCCGCCTACGCCTTGCTTCGCGAGGAGCTTTACAAGGTGCTCCATACCCTTACGCCGCGTGAAGAACAGGTGCTGAAGCTCCGCTTCGGCCTTGCGGATGGGCGTATTCACACCCTTGAGGAGGTCGGGCAGGAGTTCAACATCACCCGTGAGCGTATCCGCCAGATCGTATCCAAGGCTCTTCGCAAGCTCCGCCATCCATCGAGAGCCAGGCTCTTGCGCGATTATCTCGAGTATTGATATCAGACAGGAGAGTATGACATGAATCACGATATTGACATGAACGATTATCTTGGACAAGCCACCGACGGTGTTGCTCTTGCTGAGGAGGGCATGCTGAACGCCATTGAGGATATGGACGACGAGGATCTCACCGGCGGATACTCCGAAGGGGACGACGATGCCGATGCCGATGCCTTTACCACGGTTGCTGAGCTTGGCGGCGGCGGGATCGAGCAGGACACCGAGGCTGTTGAAAACCTCCTTGCTTCGGACTATTTCTCAGCGGACGATCCCGTCCGTATGTATCTCAAGGACATCGGTAAGATCCCGCTTCTTTCTGCGGAAAGAGAGACCGAGCTTGCCGAGCTGGCCGCTCTTGGCAACAAGGCGGCCAAGAATGAGCTGATCAGCGCCAACCTCCGCCTTGTTGTCAGTATTGCAAAAAAGCACATAGGTAAGGGGATGCTTCTTTTGGATCTCGTTCAGGAGGGGAACCTTGGTCTTATGAAGGCGGTAGAGAAGTTTGACTACCGCAAGGGCTACAAGTTTTCCACATACGCTACTTGGTGGATCCGCCAGGCCATTTCCCGCGCCATTGCTGATCAGGCGCGTACCATTCGTATTCCCGTACATATGGTGGAGACCATTCACAAGGTCTCCCGCACCACACGTGTTCTTCTTCAGGAGCTTGGCAGAGAACCCACCACCGAGGAGATCGCCGAGCGCCTTGAAACCACACCGGAAAAGATCCGTGAGATCCTCAAGATCGCGCAGGATCCCGTCTCCCTTGAAACTCCCGTCGGTGAAGAGGAGGACAGCCATCTTGGCGATTTTGTAGAGGACCACGATTCCCCCACGCCCTCTGAAACGGCGTCGTATTCGCTCCTTCGCGAGCAGCTGCAGGCGGTGCTTTTGACACTCTCGCCGAGAGAGGCGGAGGTGATCCGCCTTCGCTACGGTCTCTATAACGGCCGTCCGCTGACGCTTGAGGAGGTGGGAGAGCGCTTCGGTATTACGCGTGAGCGCATTCGACAGATCGAGGCCAAGGCTCTCCGCAAGCTGAGATACCCCCTTCGCAGCAAGCAGCTTCGCGATTATCTGGAGCTTTAACTTGGCGGATTGCACAATCGCCCCTGCTCCTTCTTGTCGTTTTTGTTCTAATCGCATCCTTCGACAAGAGATTATCGAAAATTACCTTGACTTTGCGCTTCCGAAATAGTATAATATTATCCGTATGTATATGCCAAAACCTTAGGAGGTTGCTATGAAAAAAAGAGTTTTCTCTTTTCTGCTTTGCTTGCTGATGATTCTCCCGCTTGCGCTCGTGTCCTGTGGCCCCGGTGAGGACCCCGACGATACGATGCCCGAGGAGGAGGATCTTTACGTAAAGCCCGCAAGCTTGAACTTCTACATTATCGGCGACACCTTCAATGCCGAAACGGTGGCCGAGATGCAGGAGGCCTTTAACGCCGTCTCTCGCGATCTTTACAAAACGCAGGTGCAGTTTGTTTTTTGCACCGAGGCGGAGTATGAGGCTGTTGTGACGGCAAAGCTCCAGAGCGCCGCGGCCTCGAACGAGACCCCTGCTGCCAACCGCTTTCAAAATGACGAGGTCGAGACCGAGAAAGACGATCTTGACACCGTGATCGAACTTTACCCCGAGGTTCACAACAACCAGGTCGACATCCTTCTCATCACGGGCAAGGATATGTTCGATCGCCTTCGCTCCAAGGGCTATCTTGCCGACATCACGGCGGATGTTGAGAACATCAACATCGGCATCAAATCGCACGTTAACACCAACCTGC
>JAZRAU010000094.1:0-9467 GCA_045634705.1 Eubacteriales bacterium
CCGCCGCCGAGGGCGCGATCAAGATCGCTCTGAACGCCAACAAGGTCCGCAAGAACCCCCTGCGCGTTATCCTGAACGGTCTTGGCAAGGACGCCGCCTACATCATCTCCCGCATCAACGGCTTCACGTACGTGGAGACCAAGTTTGATCCCTACACCGAGGAGGTTGCCGTTCTCTCCGAGCGTGCCTTCTCGAACGGCCCCCGCGCGGCCGTCAAGTGCTACGGTTCGGACAGCGTTCCGGAGGGTGTGGCGATCATGCGCCTTGAGAACGTCGGTGTTTCGATCACCGGTAACTCAACGAACCCCACCCGCTTCCAGCACCCCGTTGCCGGCACCTACAAGAAGTGGTGCCAGGAGAACGGCAAGAACTACTTCTCGGTGGCCTCGGGCGGCGGTACCGGCCGTACCCTGCACCCCGACAACATGGCCGCCGGCCCTGCCTCCTACGGCATGACCGATACCCTCGGCCGTATGCACGGTGATGCCCAGTTCGCCGGCTCCTCCTCGGTGCCCGCGCACGTTGAGATGATGGGTCTGATCGGCGCCGGTAACAACCCGATGGTTGGTATGACCGTTGCGGTTGCGGTTGCGATCGAAGAAGCAAGCAAGTAATTTGCTATTACAAAAAAGAAAACCCAAACCTCGGTTTGGGTTTCCTTTTTTATTTTTGCAAACATTACTTGTCGATCGTCCCGGCAAAGGCCACCGTGTCGTCCGAATAAAAGACAAGGAGATCGGCATTTTCGCTGATGCCAAAGCCAACGATCTTTTCCGCAAGGCCGATGCCGCTGAAGCTCCCTGCCGAGCGCATGGTACCGTCCGTATAGGTGAAGATCAGCTCGTTCTGCACAACATCGGCCCGCAGAAGGGTGCCGAGCGAGGGCTTGGGGTTTGGCACGCTGATCCTTTCTATGCTCAGCGCAAGGGGCGTCTGCAACCGTTTTCCTCCCGAAAATGGGACGGAAATGGTGGAGTGAAAAAGACCGACAGAGTCGAGGTACGCTTCCTTTAGATACACCCCCGAGAAGGAGGAGGAAAAGGCGGCGTAGCTGCCCCTGTAATTCCCGTCAATGGTCTTAACGGTCTCATAGATCTTATAGAGCGACCACGCCTTTTCGGTGTCTGTGCCACTCGGCACGGCGATCCTTTCCAGCGTTTTCTGATTGCTTCCCTGCGCGCCACAATCGCGGCAGATACCGTTCACGTAGGCGTGCTCGGTTTTTTCAATGTCGTTATAGGTCTTTTCGCCGCATTCCAGGCAGAGGGCCTCCATAAGCCCCATTTCTGTGCAGGTGGGGGCCTTGGCCACGCGGTACTGCCACTCATGGTCATGGGTCAGGCGGGAAACAAGGCCGCAGGACGTCAGAAGCCCAAGAGCCAGAGAAAGGCACACAAGAAGCACGGCGATTTTCAGTTTTTTCATAGATCTTCTCCTTATTTTTGATACCATTATAATCTGTTTTAGGTTAAAAGTCAATACCCTGAAACAGATTAATTATAATGAAGATATCAATTGCCAGCGGGAGGGCCTATGTATTCAAGGCTACGGAGCTTACGGGAGGATCGTGATCTGAACCAGACGCAGGTTGCCAAAATGCTTTCCATGTCGCAAACCGGGTATTCTAAATACGAGACCGGGGAAAACGATATCCCCACCGCCGTCCTTATCAAGCTGTCGCGCTTTTACGGTACGAGCATCGACTATCTTTTAGGTGAGACCGACGATCCCCACCGATATTAACAAAAGCAAGCCATGTGGCTTGCTTTTTCTTTGCGAAAAACGTAAGCGCCCCTTGTTCTTGGGCATGGGGTAGGATAGAACAGATGAAAAAACGATTATGAAATTCCGACCGAAAAAAACGAGGGCTATCCGAAATCGACTTGAGCCGATAAGGCTTTCATCGGCAGATATCCCGATCCGCTTCGGTGAAAATGGCGGCTATATCCGCTCCCCACGCTCTTCTCTTTCGACGCGCAAAAGCTCTGCAAGTATATTTTCGGGGCGGTGGGCCTCGGTCATCGAGTAGCGGCCGCGCTCACCAATCGTCATAAGGCGCCCTACGTGGCGATAACCGAGAAAGGCGGGGGGCAGGTGAGTCACGAGATCATCGACGTTCCTGACGACCGTAAAACGATCCCAGCGCTCGGCAAGGCGCGTAGCACCGCCGCCGAACACCACGCGCGGACAGCCAAAGCCATAGCCTACAAGGCGCGGACGAAGGTCGGGGCGGTGGTACCACACGTACTCATGGCCAAGGACCGCGAGGGCCGCGCCGTGGGAATATCCAACCACGGTAAGGGCACGGAGCGCAGGATCAGCGACGGCCGCTGCTACCTCGCGCTCAGCAATGCGCCACGCCCGCAAAAAGCCGCGGTGGACATAAAAGACGGCTTTTCCCTGCCGCTTATACGCCGCCGCAGGAAAATCAAGGTTTTTCTGCCAATCGTCCGCACCGTCCGATGCCTCAAAATAGAGCATGAGCGTGCCCCCCTGCCGTTTTATGGCATAGTCAACACCGTCCGAAAGACGGATATACGGGGCCGCGAGGCATTCCGAAAACAGATAAGAAAGTCTCATACTGTCATGGTATGCGGCACCGGGTTTTCCCGCCAACTCTTGACAAATGCCGCCCACTATGGTAAACTGTAAAAAAACCGAAAGGAAGTCTTCCATGGACGATATTCTGAAGATATTGGAAAAGGACGCGACCCTCACCCCCGAGGCGCTGGCCAAGATGTGTGGCAAAAGCAGCGAGGAGGTGCGCGCGATGATCGAGGAGTGGGAGAAGAGTGGAGTGATCCTTGGCCGCCGCACGCTGGTGGACTGGGAGCTGGCGGGCGAGGAGAAGGCCCGCGCGATGATCGAGGTCAAGATCGATCACAGGGGCGCCTATGCCTACGATAAGCTGGCCGAGAGGATCCGCAACTACCCTGAGGTCAAAAGCTTGTACCTGATGTCGGGAACCTTTGATTTCCTTGTGGTGGTGGAGGGTAAAAGCCTGAAGGAGGTTGCCCTTTTTGTGAACGATAAGCTGTCCTCGCAGGAGAGCGTGACCTCAACAGCCACCCACTTCATTCTGAACACCTACAAGGAAAATCATGTGATGTTTAAGGTGCCCGATGCGGACGAAAGGATCAACGAGCTGTTATGATCCCTTACGAAAGTCTGATCTCGCAGTCGGTGGCGAGCCTTAAGCCCTCGGGGATCCGTAAGTTTTTTGACCTTCTCTCCTCCATGGACGACGTGATCTCCCTGACGGTGGGCCAGCCCGACTTTGTTACTCCGTGGCACATCCGCGAAGCTGCCATTGAGAGTCTGGAGCGAGGCCACACCTATTACACCGCCAACGCGGGCACGACCGACCTGCGCCGTGCCATTGCCGATTATCTTGACCGCCGCTTTTCCCTGCGCTACGATCCCATCTCCGAGGTGGTCGTTACGGTGGGCGGAAGCGAGGCGATCGACCTTTCGCTCCGCGCCGTGATCAACCCCGGCGACGAGGTGATTGTTCCCGTTCCCTCCTTTGTTTGCTACGGCCCCCTCACCGCCATGGCGGGAGGCGTGCCCGTAATGCTGGAGACCCGTCCCGAGGACGGCTTTAAGCTGACGCCAGAGCGCCTCGCAGCCGCGATCACGCCGCGCACCAAGCTTTTGGTGCTGCCGTTCCCCAACAACCCCACGGGGGCCATTCTCACCGAGGAGGAGCTTCGCGGCATTGCCGACGTTCTGCGTGGCACCAACATTCTCGTTCTTTCCGACGAGATCTATGCTGAGCTGACCTATGGACGCCGCCACACGTCAATTGCCGCCATCCCCGATATGTGGGAGCGCACGATCCTTGCCAGCGGCTTTTCCAAGGCCTACGCGATGACGGGGTGGCGCATGGGCTACCTGGCCGCGCCCGAGCCCCTGGCCCGGGAGATGCTGAAGCTGCACCAGTACGCCATTATGTGCGCGCCCACTACCTCGCAATTCGCTGCGCTGGAGGCGATCCGCAACGGTGACGGTGACATTGCCATGATGCGCGAGGAATATGACCGCCGCCGTTCCTTCCTTCTCGCGGGGCTTGCCGAGCTTGGCATGGACTGTTATCCCGCCGAGGGGGCCTTCTACCTCTATCCCCACATCGGAAAGTTCGGCCTCAAAAGCGAGGAATTCTGTGAGCGCCTGCTCCATGAAGGGCGCTGTGCGATCGTTCCCGGAACCGCGTTTGGCGAGGTGGGTGAGGGGTATGCCCGCATTTCCTACGCCTACTCGATGCGCCACCTGGAAGAGGCGTTGGATCGCATCGGAAAGTTCCTCAAAACGCTGTAAAAAGAAATGTTCCAGGTGACGCACGGATTTTCCCTGAAACAAAAAAAACGGAATACGAAGAAAAAAGGAGCTACACAGTAAAACCTGCAACTCCTTTTTTCTTGCGTTTGTGCCTAAATCCGAAGCCCCCAAAAAAGAGCGCTCCCGCAGGAGCGCTCTTTTGCATTATTTCTCAGTTTCGTCCGTCCAGGGTTCATCGTTGGCAATCGACCACGAAAGCGTGATCTGCTCGTCGCCCTCGGCGATCGCATGGTTCTCGTCGCAGGAGAACGTGACCTTGGCGGTGTACCCGCCGGCTGCGGTAGCAGTGTTCGAGGTGTATGCCCGGATCTTGAAGCCCTTGGACTCAAGTGCGGCCTTGGTCTTTTCGGAGAGGGTCACCTTGTGCTGGTTGCCGTCCTCGGTAACATACTCACCGTCGGCAATCACCTTGTCTGCATTGTTGTCAAGCACCCACTCAACGTCGATACCGTCAAGCGACAGCACCTTCTTTTCAATGGTCAGCGTGGCTTCCATGCGGGCGGGAGCGTAGCCATTCTCGGTATCGCCCTTCAGATAGACAACGTAGGTGTACGTGCCCGCATTCACAAAGCCTTCACCCTCACCGGCGGTAATGTCCACACCCGAGGCGTTGTAGATCTTGATGTCATGGCCGACAATGCCCATATTCTCCGCATAGCTGAGAACGATCTTGTGGGGCTGACCATCGTAAGGCAGGGTAATGTCGATGAAGCCGATCTGCGCGGTATCGATCTCTTTAGCGGCGATCAGGTACGTGAAGTCGGCAATGCCGTAGCCCTCGGGGAGGACATAATAATCACTCTCGATCGAGAAGGTGGCGCTGGCCGTATGGATACCGGCGGCGCCGTTCGTATGGCCGGTCAGCGTGTAGCTGATGGTGTACTTATCGGAATTCTCAGGCATGCCCACAAGGCCAACCGTGAACTCCGCCCCCCCGTTGTACGGGAAATAACCGTCCTTATCAACGCTCACCCAGCCGGCACCGGGAGCCCACGTGGGCGTCTTAAGGCCCGTCAGAGGCGCCTTCTCCACGATCACCGTGATCTCACGGGACTCGGGAAGGATAAAGTCATCCTCGCTGTAGCCCTCGGCAAAAGCGAACTCGGCCGTCACCTTGTAAGTGCCGGGCACAACGACTTCGTCGACAAGGAACGGATCGAAGTTCTCGGCCACGCGGTAGGCCTTCACCGTGGCGATAAGGCCCTCAACATTGTCAAAGCTCGGGATCCGGTTGAGGCCGTTGTAGTACAGTGTCTGGTCCACAAAGTTGGCGTAGGAAAGGTCAAACTCACCGGGGCCGACCGTAAGGTTAGCCGTCATGGGATCGGGGAGAATATAGTTGTCGGCATCGGCTTCGTTGCGGAAGAAGAAAATCGCTTTGACCTCCGAGGTACCCTTGCCGACGCGGGCCCCCTCATATCTGACATCAAGGAACGGCGGGAGAGTGCCGTCGATAGCCAGCGAGTGAAGCTGGTTGTCAAAGGGAACGGTGGCATCCTCAAAGGTGACACCGCTCATATCCACGGTGGCCTTCTTAACCGAGACCTGGATGCCGCTCACCGGGGCGGGAACCTCCAGGTTGTTGGCCATATCGGGATCGGTATAGACAAAGGAGATCGTGAAGGTATCGCTCTCTCCTGCGTTGTAAACATGCTCACCGGAGGTGATGATATAGGCGACCCCATCAGGGAGCGTGCCGTTAAGCTCAGGGGCGTGGCCCTTACCGTCGTAGGCATACTCGCCGCCGACAAAGGACGCATTACCAAGCGAAAGCGCCGCCCCCTTACGGATGGTCAGCGTGGCGCGCATATCGGCGACCGCCGCATACCCCGCAGGAAGGGTGATCTTGGCAACAATATCGTAAGTACCCGCATTCGTCACAGAAACGGCATCCACCGCCTCACCGCCATTAATGGAATATTTGACAACGGCCCCCTGGGGCAGCCCCGTGACCGCAATGGTCTTTGCCTGGCCGTCATAAGTATAGGTGGCACTGTCAAACTTAAGGGAATTCTGTACGCTACAGGCCGTCAGAAGAACGCAGCCGAGCGCAAGAAGAAGGAACGCCGCAAGCAGAAGCTTCTTTTTCATAGAGCAACTCCTTATTTTATTGCAAAGTTTACATATTCATTATACCTTATATCGCTTCCCTTGTCAATAGAAAACAGGGAAAAATGGGGGCGTTTCCGCCCACCGGACGCGCCCTTTTCCGCTTTTCGGCAATATGCAAAAAAATCTTTTTTCGTTCTGTCGGAATTGACGAAAAAGAGCTGCAACGCCGAAGCGTTGCAGCTCTTGAGAGCATATTATAGTCCCTCGCCACCCATAGGAGGCGCCCAGCCGGAGGGACGCAGATTCCATTGGCATTCATAGAAGCCGTAGCTCACGTTGCCGTCGGCCGATTTCAGCGTTACCACGGCGGTATAGGAGCCGGACTTGGAAGCCATGTTACCCGTGTAGCTCAAGATAATGCCCTTCGCGCTAAGGGCTTCCTGAGTTTCCTTGGTCAGGGATACCGTGTAGGTGCGACCGTTCTCAAAGATGATGTAGTCCCCCTCATCCGAGTCGCTCGTCTTCTGCGCGTCGTAATCCCAAAGGATCGTCACGCCGTCAGGGAGATCCTCCTCCTTCGGGGAGACCGTCAGGGTCAGTGTGATAGCTTCAGGATCGTTGTACTCGGACTTGCTATTCACGTAGGCGATCTTCACGGTGTAGGTGCCCACCGAGAGAGAAGTGGCATCCACAAGATTACCGTCCTTGTAGACAGTAACGGCGCCCATCGTAAGGCCGTCGGGCAGATTAGAGAGCGAGAAGGTGGGAAGCGCATCGCCGTAGCTCATGGACAGCGCATCGCCAACCACGGCGGTGCCGTTGGCGCTGACCACAACATCGGCCGTATTATAAATCTGCTTGGCGTTGATCGTGAGAGTTGCCGTCATATCGGCGGGCGTCTCGTAGTTCGGGTCGGCGACCGTGAACTTGGCAACGACCGTATAGACAGTCTCGCTTTCAGCGGCGCCTATGAGGGCCACCGTCTCAACGCCCTCGGTAGCACCGTTGATGTAGTAAAGGACAGTCACACCGGTGGGAAGCGTACCGGTCACGGCGATCGTCTGGGCGGAGCCGTTGTAGGTTACGACCTTGTTAACAAAACCGATTCCGCTCATATCGAGGGGCGCCTTCTTCACGATCAGAGTGACCTCAAAGTCCGGCACATCATTATGAGTGGTGGGATTGGCATTGATGAGGGCGATCTTCACCGTGTAGGTGCCGACGGACAGCTTCCCGGTCACGGGAGCATCGTCCTTGTAGACCGTAACGGCGCCCATGGTGAGGCCGTCGGGCAAACCGGTCACGGCAAAGTCGGGAATGGTGGTACCGTAGACGATCTCCACCGTCTTGTTGACGACATCGGTGCCGCCGGCAGAGATCTGGACATTCGTCATGTCGTAAACCTCTTTGGCGCTGATCTCGAGGGTGGCCTCCATATCGGAGGGATCGGCGTAGTTCGGATCGGTGGAGGTGAACTTGGCGACCACGCGGTAAACACCGGTATCGGTCAGGGACACCGTCTCAACGCCCTCAGTAGCACCGTCGATGTAATAAAGGACAGTCACGGCAAAGCCGTCAAGGCCGGTGACGGCGATCGTCTGCGGCTGACCGTTAAACTTAACGGTAAGCGAATTGAAGGCTACGGTCGTATCGAAGTCGGCAATAGGAGCCTTATCGACCACAAGGCGAGCCTCCAGCGGCGCGGGATCAAGATACTCTTCCTGATTGGCATTGATGAGGGCGATCTTCACCGTGTAGGTACCAACGGGCAGCTTGCCGGTCACAAGCTCGGTGCCATTGTAAACCTCAACCGCCCCCTTGGTAAGGCCTGCGGGCAGGTCAGAGAGGGTAAAGGCCGGGATCGCGGCGCCGTAGGTGATATGCACGGTGCGCTCGGCAATGGCAGCACCGTCCGCAAGCACGGTAACGCCGTCAAGGTCATACGCCGTTCTCTCAACGATCGTCAGCGTGGCCTGAAGGCGGTGGGGCGGCTCGTAGTTCGCGGCCAGCTCGGCCGAAAGGACGAAGGTAGCAGACACCTGATACACGTCGGCCTCGATGACCTGATCGGCACTCACGGGCTTGTACGCAGTCCCCTTCAGATAGGCATACGCGCCCAAGCTAACACCCTCGGGCAGCGTACCCGTGTAGGTCAAGGCCTTGGGGGTGCCGTCATAGACGAACTTCCGGTGCGGCAGGTCGATACCCTCAAGGACGTACTGGGCCTTATTGATCGTGAGCGTGGCAGTCATATCCGCGCAGGGCTTGTAAGTATCAGGCAGAGTGATCTTGGCAACGATATCGTAAGTACCCGCATTCGTCACGGCAACGGCATCCACTGCCTCGGTGGCATCGCCGATGTAATACTCCACCAGAGCGCCCTCGGGCAGGCCCTCGACGGCAATGGTCTTTGCGGTGCTGTCATAGGTATAGGTCTTGCTCTCAAACGTGAGGTCAGCCTCAAGCTTCTCGGGAGCCGTGGTCACAGGGGGAGCCGTGGTGCCGGGAGCCGCCGTGGTGGCGGGGGCAGTCGTCACGGTCGTGCTCGCAGCCGTCGTTCCGCCGGGCATGCCGGGGATGGCGGGGAGAAGGCCACAGGCAGAAAGCGCCACTGTGGTGAGCGCCAAAATAAGAAGCACAAAAAGCAAACGCTTGTTCTTCATGTAAGGTCTCCTTTGAAAAAATAATTCTCAAGTCTATTATAGTGGATTTTCCCCCATGTTGTCAATAGATAAAGGCGAAAAAAGACGCGAGTTGCACAAGCGATATCGGTAAGAGCTTTTTCTTTTTGTACAAATAGCAACAAGACATCTTTCCGTTTTTGTCATTTGCGCCACCCAAGAAAAAAGGCGCCCCCGTCATGGGGTTCTCCCCCCTTCCCCAAAACAAAAAAGGCCCGCCGGAAGGGCGGGAAAGAAAAAAGCCGAGGAAGGAGCGGCACATGCGCATTGAAAACCGAATAAGGGGGGAGTACCGTAACGGACTCAAACATACGAACTGCTTAGCAGTTCAAGCGATCGGTCAATTAGTATCGTTCAGCTGAACACATTACTGTGCTTACACCTACGACCTATCAA
>JAZRAU010000095.1:0-15338 GCA_045634705.1 Eubacteriales bacterium
CTTTTTCTATTGAAAAAGAGCTTTTGTTTTGCTATAATGTTAATTGTTAGATTAGGGGCCACGGCCCCGGAAAGCAGGTATCGGAATGTTCATCAAAAGCGACACCGTCATCTCGGATGCGGAGCTCCGCGAATATTTGAAAAAATCCCTGGAGGGCAAGTCCTTAAAGAAGGTCCTCCTTCTGCCTCCCGACTACACGAGAATGTATTCAGGCGCGGGCAAGATCACTGCATACTATTACGAAATGCTGAAGGACACCTGCGAGGTGGATGTGATGCCCGCCCTCGGCACCCACGTGCCGATGACCGAGGAGGAGTGCGAGACCTTCTTCCTTGGAAAGATCCCCTTTGACCGTATCGTGGTGCACAACTGGCGCACCGACGTTGTCAAGATCGGCGAGGTGCCCGCCTCCTTTGTCAGTGAGGTCTCCGACGGACTGGTGGAGACGCCCATTGACGTTGAGGTCAACAAGCGCATTATGGATCCCTCCTATGATCTTATCATCTCGGTCGGACAGGTCGTGCCTCACGAGGTCGTGGGTATGGCCAACTACTCGAAGAACATCTTTGTTGGCTGCGGCGGCAGCAGCATGATCAACAGCTCTCACATGCTGGGCGCCTTCTACGGTATGGAGCGCATCATGGGCCGCGACTTCTCTCCCGTGCGCCGCGTGTTTGACTACGCGCAGGAGAACTTCATGAAGGACGTTCCCCTGCTCTACGTCCTTACCGTTACCACCAACACGGGTGACGTCACAAACCTCCACGGTCTTTACATCGGCAACCGCCGCGAGCTTTTTGAAATGGCGGTGGCGCACAGCCAGGAGAAGAACCTCAACCACATGGACCGTCCCCTCAAGAAGGTGGTGGTGTACCTCGATCCGCGTGAATTCAAGAGCACATGGCTCGGCAACAAGGCCGTGTACCGCACCCGTATGGCGATTGCCGACGGCGGCGAGTTGATCATTCTGGCGCCCGGCGTCAGGATGTTTGGTGAGGACGCCGAGAACGACCGTCTGATCCGCAAGTACGGTTACGTGGGCCGCGAGAACATTCTACGCCTTGTCAAGGAGAACGCCGACCTTGAGGAAAACCAATCGGTGGCGGCGCACCTCATTCACGGCTCGTCGGACGGCCGCTTCAAGATCACCTATTGCACCGAGCTTCTCACCGAGGACGAGGTCCGCGGTGCGGCGTTCGACTATATCCCCTACGCCGAGATCGTCAAAAAGTACGATCCCGCGAAGCTGACCGACGGCTTCCACACCATTGACGGCGAGGAGATCTTCTACATCAGCAATCCCGCGCTGGGCCTTTGGACGAGGGACTGATATGGATCGCCTGATCGATCTGCACACTCACTCGACCTGCTCGGACGGCTCCATGACGCCCCGTGAGCTTGTGGCCCACGCCAAGGCCTCCGGCATGGCGGCGATCGCGCTTTCCGACCACGACGGCGTTGACGGTGTGCGTGAGGCTATGGCCGAGGGCGAGCGCCTGGGGATCGAGGTGATCCCCGCCATAGAGCTCTCCGCAGTCTCGGACACCGAGACGCACATTCTCGGTTACTTCATTGATCCCGATTCGCCCGCTATGGCGCTGGCCATGAAAAAGATCCGCGAGGTGCGTGAGGAGCGCTCCCGTGAGAACTGCCAGAAGCTCCGCGAGCTTGGCTTCCCGGTTACGGTGGAGGAAGCAAGAGAGGTCGCGGGCGGCGAGCTGATCTGCCGCGCCCACTACGCGCGTCTGCTTGTGAACAAGGGGCTGGTTCCGAGCGTCAAGGAAGCCTTTGACAAGTATCTCGCCAATGGGCGCCCCGCGTACAGCGGCCGACAGGCGCTGACCGATGAGGAGGCCATTGACCTCATTCATAAGGCGGGGGGCATCGCCTTTGTGGCGCACCTGCACCTCATTCGCCTAAATGACGAGGACCTTTTTGCCTTCTTAAAACGGCTGAAGGCGGCGGGGCTTGACGGCATTGAGGGGTATTACACCGAATACACGCAAGAAATGCAAGAGAAATTCCAAGGCATGGCCAAGGAGCTTTCCCTGGAGATCTCGGGCGGCACCGATTTTCATGCCGCCATGAAGCCGCACATTGCCATTGGGCGCGGCACGGGGAACCTTGAGATCCCCTACTCGGTACTCGAAAGACTTAAAATTTATTATAAAAACAAAAAGGAAGGTATGAAGAAATGAAAAAATCCGACATTGGTCTGATCGGTCTTGCGGTCATGGGTGAGAACCTTGTGATCAACATGGAGAGCAAGGGCTTTACCGTCTCTGTTTTCAACCGTTCGACCGAAAAGGTCCAGAAGTTCGTTGAGGGACGCGCGAAGGGCAAGAACATCGTTGGCACCTACTCTCTTGAGGAGCTGGTTGCCAGCCTTGAGAAGCCCCGCAAGGTCATGATGATGGTCAAGGCCGGCCAGGCCGTTGACGACATGATCGAGAAGCTCCTGCCCCTGCTCGATGACGGTGATATCATCATCGACGGCGGTAACTCCCACTTCCCCGATACCGCCCGCCGCACCGCTTACGTGGAAAGCCAGGGCAAGCTCTACATCGGCACCGGTGTTTCCGGCGGCGAGGAGGGCGCGCTCAACGGCCCCAGCCTGATGCCCGGCGGTTCGCCTGCGGCATGGCCATCTGTGAAGCCGATCCTGCAGGCCATTTGCGCCAAGGTTGAGGACGGCGCCCCCTGCTGTGACTGGGTTGGCGAGAACGGCGCCGGTCACTTTGTCAAGATGGTCCACAACGGCATTGAGTACGGCGATATGCAGATGATCTGCGAGGCCTACCACCTGATGCGCGACCTGCTTGGCATGAGCGATGACGAGATGCACGAGGTCTTTGCCGATTGGAACACGAAGGAGCTTGACAGCTACCTCATTGAGATCACCAAGGACATCCTTGCTTACAAGGACACTGACGGTGAGCCGATCGTTGAGAAGATCCTCGACACGGCCGGCCAGAAGGGTACCGGTAAGTGGACCGGCATTGCTGCCCTTGACGAGGGCGTTCCGCTGACCTTGATCGGCGAGGCGGTGTTTGCCAGATGCCTCAGCGCCATGAAGGACGAGCGCGTGGCCGCTTCCCGCGTGCTTGCCGGCCCGAAGCCTGTGTTTGAGGGTGACAAGGCCGCCTTCATCAACGACCTGAAGGACGCTCTGTTTGCCGCGAAGATCGTTTCCTACGCTCAGGGCTACACCCTGATGCGCTCGGCCGCCAAGACCTACGGTTGGAATCTCAACTACGGCGGCATTGCCCTGATGTGGAGAGGCGGTTGCATCATCCGCAGCGTGTTCCTCGGCAAGATCAAGGAAGCCTTTGACGCGAACCCCGAGCTTCCCAACCTCCTGCTTGATCCTTATTTCAAGGACGTCATCGAGAAGGCCCAGGCCGGTTGGAGACGCGTTTGCGCCG
This sequence comes from Eubacteriales bacterium, assembly GCA_045634705.1. Classification (GTDB taxonomy): domain Bacteria; phylum Bacillota; class Clostridia; order Oscillospirales; family CAG-272; genus UBA1740. Next base: position 3,426 of record JAZRAU010000095.1, read on the forward strand.
CCGCCCTTTCGAACGGCATTCCTATGCCTGCCATGACCTCCGCCCTCTGCTACTTTGACGGCTACCGCTCCGAGCGTCTGCCCGCGAACCTGCTCCAGGCTCAGCGCGACTACTTCGGTGCCCACACCTACGAGCGCATCGATGCTCCCCGCGGCCAGTTCTTCCACACCAACTGGACCGGTAAGGGCGGCAACACCGCGGCTTCCCAGTATTCCATTTAATCTTGGAGGAAATAAACATGAAGCTCAGAGAAAATTACAAGTACGCTCTTGTGGTTCCCACCAGCATGGGCGTCCGCATCTGCCCGCCTGACGGCCAGCCCGTTTACGCTGCCGAGACCTTCCGTATGCAGGTTACGAGCGCCGAGACCAACGTGGCCTCGATCTCGTCCTACCTCGGTCTTCCCACTCACGTTCTGACGGCCTTTGTTAAGGACAGCCCCGTTGCCAAGATGATCAAGCACAACCTGCTTGGTCGCGGCATGACCTTTGAGGGCCCCGAGGTTGAGCAGGGCGGCCCCTGGGGCTATCGCCACCAGTTCAACATTGCCGACTCCGGCTACGGCGCCCGCGGTCCCCGCGTGCAGAACGACCGTGCCGGCGAGGTTGGCCGCACCCTCTCGGTCAAGGATTTTGACCTTGAGCGTCTTTTTGGCGAGGAGGGCGTTGGCGTTCTTCACCTTTCGGGTCTTATCGGTGCTCTCTCGCCTGAGACCAGCCAGTTCTGCCTGGAGCTTGCCCGCGCCGCCAAGAAGCACGGCACGCTCATCGCCTTTGACCTGAACCACCGCGCCTCCTTCTGGAAGGGCCGCGAGCAGGAGCTGCACGACATCTTCACCGAGATCGCCTCGGTCGCCGACATCCTCGTCGGTAACGAGGAGGACTTCCAGCTCTGCCTCGGCATTGAGGGCCCCGAAGCCGGCGGTAAGGACCTCGGCTCCAAGATCGAGTCCTTCAAGGCCATGATCAACTGCGTGAGAGAGAAGTTCCCGAACGCCAGCGTGTTCGGCACTACGCTCCGCCAGGTTATCAACGTCAACCGTCACCTCTGGGGTGCGATCCTCTGGAGCGACAACGAGTGGCACATCGCCGAGCCCCGCGAGATCACCGTCCTTGACCGTATCGGCGGTGGCGACGGCTTTGTCGGCGGTCTTCTCTACTCTATCATCAAGGGTTGGGATGCCGAGCGTCAGCTCCAGTTTGCCTGGGCCAGCGGCGCGCTTGCGACCACCTTCCTGACCGACTACGCTCAGCCCGCGGACGAAGAGCAGATCTTCAGCATCTGGGGCGGCAACGCTCGCGTCAAGAGATAACCGAAAAAAGCAGACCTCCACGGAGGTCTGCTTTTTATTTTTTTGCTTTATTTTCAAATTATTTTGCAAAAAGGGGTTGCAAATTGTGGGCGTGTGTGATATACTAAACTACGGTTTTTGAAAACCGGATATGCAGAGGTATCGAAGCGGTCATAACGGGGCTGACTCGAAATCAGTTTGTGGGAAACCACACGAGGGTTCGAATCCCTCCCTCTGCGCCAAAGGTTCAATTTAACCCTTTCGGGTTGGATTGAACCTTTCTTTTTGACACAGGGGGCGGCTATCCTCAACAAGGGCGAGAATCCCTCCCCGCCCCCTTGCGTTACACAGCGGTTTGTGATATAATTGGTCTGTTTGTATAGCCCCCTAAAGAAAGGACCTCCTATGAAAAAGATTCCGCGCTCCTCGGAGCTTTTGTGGTTGTTTGGCATTGTTTTTGTGGCGCTGGGCGTTTCGCTTTGCAGCAAGGCCGATCTCGGTGTTTCCATGATCGCGGCGCCCGCGTTCATTGTGAGCGAGGCACTCCTGCCCCTCTCCTCCTTTTTCAGCGTGGGGGTGACGGAGTACCTGATCCAGGGCCTTCTTCTCGTCCTTTTGTGCCTTGTCCTGCGGCGTTTTGATACGCGGTTTCTCTACGGCTTTGCCGTGGCCGTGATCTATGGCTACACTCTCGACCTCTTTCTTTGGATGTTCTCGGGACTTGCACTGAATGCCGTGTGGCTGCGGTGGCTTTTCCTTTTGCTGGGTGACACCATTACGGCCTTGGGTGTGGCTTGCTTTTTCCGCACGCTTTGGCCGCTTCAGGTCTATGAGCTGTTTGTGGCCGAGGTGGCTGTGGGCTTCCGCCTCCCGATCGCCAAGGTGAAGCTGGGGTTTGACCTTTCCCTGCTCCTACTTTCGCTGGTGCTGGCCTTTACCCTTTTCGGTGACGTGGCGACCTTTGATTGGGGAGCGATCGGTGCGACCTGCTTCCACAGCATTGGCCTTGGCACTCTTTTGACCACGGCGATCAACTCTCCCCTCATTGCGCTTTGGGGGAAGCTCCTTGATAAGGTATTCGACAAAGCGCCACGCTTCCCTCGCCTTACGGCGTATTTGCGGAGAGGGTAACTGAATTTTCAAGAAAGGACGGGGCCTGCCCCGTTCTTTTCTATTGCTCCTTTTTGCTCCTGCTTTGTATATACCGAGAAAATACGGTTATACTAAAGGTAAAAACTGAGAGGAGAAGGGAAAATGATCGAAGAGGATACCATAAAGCTGTTGCGTGAGTGCGATGCGGGGGTGAAAATGGGGGTGGCCTCCATTGACGACGTCTTAGGGCACGTGAAAAGCAACGATCTTAAGGAAGTGCTTGTGCGCTCCAAGCAGGAGCACGAGCAGCTTTCGCACGAGATCGACGAGCTGTTAAAGAGCTACCACGATGACGGCAAGGACCCGAATCCTGTGGCCAAGGGCATGTCCTGGATGAAAACAAACATGAAGCTTGGCATGAACGACTCGGATAAGACGGTGGCAAGCCTCATGACCGACGGCTGTGATATGGGCGTAAAATCGCTCTCCCGCTATCTTAACCAGTATGCGGCGGCCGATGAAAAGTCCAAGGACATCTGCAAGCGGCTGATCGCCATTGAGGAGAGAATGGGCAAGGATATGCGCGATTACCTGTAAAAAAGGGAGGCATTGCCTCCCTTTTTGTATGATATGTGCGGTTTTGTTTACCTTTTTGGAATGGGGAGCAAGCTGTGCGTGGCGGCGCGGTATTCGGCATACCCCTCCTTGCGCGCTTGGCGGCGGTCCGCCATGGGAATGCTGACAACGAGGAACATGACCGTGTTGAGAATGGCTCCCGTGAGAAGGTAGAGGCGCCCGTCAAGGAGAGAGAGTGAGGTAAGGGCCACACCCCACCACATGAGGATCTCACCGAGGTAGTTGGGGTGCCGCGCATAACGCCAAAGACCCCTGCGGATAAAGCCGCCCTTGCCGCTGTTGCGGTAGGACTGCATCTCAATATCGGCCACCATTTGAAGGACGGCGGCGCCAAGTGAGAGCACGGTGCCAAGGACGGTGAAAAGGTTGGCCCTGCCCCCCTCAAGGATCGCGTAGGCAGCGGGGAGAATGGCGAAATAGACCACGACTGTGGGAAACATATGGATGCCCGCAAAGTTCACAAAGGGGTATAGGCGACCGGTTTTTTCCGAGAGCATGGTATAACGCCAATCCTGATGTCCGAGGCCGTGAAAGGTGTAGGCCCAGTTGGCGGTCAGGCGGATCGCCCAAAACCAAACCGAGAGGAGAAGGAGCGCGGTGCCAAGCGTGAGAGGACGTCCTGTGGCAACGGCAAGCGCTGAGAGGATCACGGGGGGCTGGACGCTCCAATAGGGGTCGTAGACCGAGGCGTTTCCAAACAGGAGACTGAAAAGAAAGACGAACACCGTGGCGGCGGCGTCCGCCGTGAGCAGGCGCGGAAAGAGGGGCCACGGAGAGAGGCCAAGATAGACGGCAAAGCCGACGGCTGCGGCGGCAAGGTACACAGCGGCCAGGATCACAAAGCTTTTTCCGCGGTGGGTTACGGTCAGCATATAGTCACCTCACAGATAAGATACACCGATTATAACATTTTTCGACACAAAAGGCAAGAAGAAAAAGGGGCGTTGCCCCTTTTTCTTTTTCAAAAGATTCCCGTTAAGAAGATCTCGATGCCGATAAGAATGAGCAGCACACCGCCAAACGCCTCAGCCTTGTGGGAGAAGCGGGTGCCGAAGCGGCGGCCGAGGTGAACGCCGAGGGTGCAGACAGGAAGCGTGACGGCGGCGATGATGAGCGAGCAAAGAACGGCGTGCCACACGGCGTAGGCGGCGATCGTGAAGCCGACCGAAAGCGCATCAATCGAGGTGGCCACTCCCTGCAGGAGCAGGGTGGGAACGGTAAGACGGTGAAGCTGACACTCCCCGTCGGGGCACTCCTTGCTCAATGCCCCATAGAGCATTTTGCCGCCGATGACCGAAAGGAGAACGAGCGAGACCCACGGAATGAGCTTTTCAAGAGACGAAAACCACTGCACCACGGTGTGCACGCACACCCAGCCGAGGAGAGGCATGAGCCCCTGAAACACGGCAAAGGTAGCCGCAATGCCGAAAAGCTTGCGGTGGCGCATGTGCGGCTCGGAAAGGCCATTGGCCAGGGAGACCGAGAAGGCGTCCATGGCCAGGCCAAGGCCAAAGAGCACGCTGTTGAGGATAAACATAAAATCGACCTTCATGACTTCCTACGGGGCCGTGGCCCCACCTTTCATAAAAAAAGACCCATGTGCGGAACCGAGGGGATCCCCTCCGCACATGAGTCTCGCATATTAAAGCAAGCCAGGCGGTGAACGCCAGTGTGTTGACTTGCTGCGACAGGCGCTTGCTACTCCCTCATGACAAGTACAAGCAGAGTATAGCACAAAGCACGGAGCTTGTCAAGACATTTGACTTTTTTAGAGTTCATTCCGCAAGCGTTGCGACGAAGCATCCCTCATCCTCACGGAGAAAGGCCCCGGAACGGCGGATCATACGCAAGGAAACGTCCCTGCCGCGAAAGGCAAAGGCCACGGTAGGATTGCCAAGGCAGCAGTCAATGATCGGAACGCGGCGCGAGGATGCCCCCGTCTACCTGGGGGTCATTCCCTCATGCAGAACACCGATATTGTCATGTTTTGTTTTCATTTTCCGCTTTTTTTGTCGGTGGTAGTGCCACTTTCCTCCGAGGTGCTGTGGCGGCGCGGGAGAGGAGTGGGGGCGGCGCCCTCGATGCCCAGGTCGTTACCGAGGACCGCGCCACGGACAAGGGCGGCGCTCCCGAAGCGGTCACGGATACCGTCCACGGCCACCTCGATGCGCTCGGTCTTTTCATGGCGGAGATCACGCTCCTCGTCAAAGAAGCCGATCTGCTCACCGTCCTCTCCCTTGACAAGGTTCATGGCGGTGACAGTCAGCATACGGATGGGCTTACCGCTTCCCCACTCGGCATCCACCAGCGAGAGCGCGGCCTCCGAGATCTCACGGCCGAGGTTGGTGGGGGGCGAGAGCGGTCGCTGGCGGCTGATCGTGCGGAGAGCGGGGTCCTTGATCGCCACCGACACGGTGGTGGCCAGAAGTCCGCGGCGACGCATACGCTCACCGATCTCCTCGGACAGCACCGTAAGCCCGAGGCGGATCTCCTCACGCGTGGTGATGTCGTGACGGAAGGTCATCCCGTTGCCGACGCTTTTGGCCTCGGGGGCATCGCGCGGGGGAATGACGGGGGAATCGTCCTCACCGCGGGCAGCGGCACCCAGCTGTTCTCCCGCCTTACCGAGGCGCGAGACAAGGAACGCGGGCGAGGCGGCGGCAAGGTCGCCAATGGTGCGGATCCCCGACGAGCGAAGGAGCGAGGCGGTGCGCTCACCGACAAAGAGCATGTCCTCAATGGGAAGCGGATAGAGAATACTTCGGTAATTCTCGCGGCTTATGCAGGTGATCGCGTCGGGCTTTTTGTAGTCGCTTCCCAGCTTTGCAAAGGTCTTGTTAAAGGAAACGCCGATCGAGATCGTGATGCCGATCTCCCGCTTGACGGTCTTGCGGATCTTCTCCGCGATCTCGGCCCCCGTACCGAAGAGCGCACGGCTCCCCGTAACATCCAGCCAGGACTCGTCGATGCTGAACGGCTCGTAGATGTCGGTAAAGCGCGCGTAGATCTCATTGACGGCGCGCGAAATGCGGGCGTACTCCCCGTGGTGGGGCGGCACAATGACAAGCGAGGGGCATTTGCGCTTGGCGCTGTAAACCGTCTCTGCCGTCACGATGCCGTAACGCTTGGCCGGCTCATTTTTGGCCAGCACGATGCCGCGGCGGTCCTCAACGCTTCCGCACACCGCCATGGGCACCTGCCAGAGCGAGGGATCGCGCAGGCACTCCACAGAGGCAAAGAAGCTGTTGCAGTCGCAGTGCAGGATCACCCTATCCATATCATTCCCCCGCAAGAGGAAGCGTGAAGGTGAAGGCGCAGGACTCCCCTTCCCTGCTTTCCAGCGTCAAAGTCTCATTGTGCGACTCCATAATGGTCCTGGCAATGTAGAGGCCAAGGCCCGCACCGGTCTTATCGCGGCTGCGGCTCTTGTCGCTCTTGTAAAACCGCTCAAAGATAAAGGGAACGTCAGCCGCCGGGATCCCCTCGCCCTCGTTATAGACGGTGACGGCGATCTTCCTTTTGCCATGAGCCGTAATGGTGATTGAAAAGACGCCCCCCTCCCGCGAGAACTTAATGGCGTTGTCGCAGAGGTTGTAAAGCACCTGATAGATCGCGTCCTTATCGCCCCGCACGAGGATGTTATCCGCATCCGAATTGAAGCTGACGCCAAGGTGCTTGGCATCGATCCTCTGCTCGCTGGAGATGAGAATGAGCCGAGCCATTTCGCAAACATCGAAGGATGTAAAGTTAAATTTACGCGTTCCCGATTGCAGACGGGAAAGATCCAAAAGCTCGGTAACAAGGCGCGAGAGGCGGCGCACCTCCTCCGCAATGACACCGAGGTAATACTCGTGCTTTTCCTCGGGAATGGCACCGCTTGTGATCCCCTCAATGAACCCGAGAATGGTGGTCATGGGGGTACGCAGATCGTGCGAGACGTTGGAGATGAAGGAGTTACGCATGGTCTCCAACTGCTCGAGCGATTCGGCCATTTGGTTGAAGGCCGTGCCAAGCTCCGAGATCTCATCGTTGCCGTGCACCTTGACGCGGCGGTCAAAACGGCCCTTGGCGAACCGCTTGGTGACGCTGCTCATCTCACGGAGAGGCCCCGCGAGGCGCTCGCAGAAGAGGTACAGGACAACAAGGGCGCCGAGAACGATCCAAAGACTGGAGAGGAGAACGGTGCGCGTCATCACGCGCGTGAGGACACCCTCTCCCTCCACGGTGGAGTAAACGACAAGGGTGCCGACGACGGCATCGTCCTTGCCGTGGAGCGCGTACGCCGATACGACGCGCGGCGGCTCACCGATGAAAACGGTGGCGGCGCTTCCCGCAAAATCGCCCTCCCCCATAGCCTCACCCCATACGGTGTACTGCACGCTGCGCCCAAGAAGCTCAGTAGGGGGCTCACCGCCGTTGGCGGCGAGGAGCACCACGCCATCTCCATCGCAAAGCAAGAGCACGGTCTCATCGGTGTTGGAGAGAAAGGCGCGGTAGAGGGCGCCTAACTGCGGCTCCCGCCCCGCAAGATAGGTGGGAAGGTCGGCATAGTCCTTGAGAGAAAGCTCGTTTTCGGTCAGGCTTTGTGCAGCAAGCGCTGTGCGCGTGATGTCCTCATGACGGCGGCCGACCTCGTATTCCCCCGCAAAATTGGAAAGAATGGCGGAAAGGATCAGGAAGCTGACGGTCAGGACAAGGGCAATGGTGATAAGAAGCCTGGCAAAAAGACTTCGGAACATTTTTTCGACTTCTCCTTGCAATTCGTATATCTTTATGATATTATTATATACGATTACAAATGCGAAGTCAACTCGTGGCAAAAAAGTTTGTCCCCTATGCCGCGGGATGACGGAAGTGAGGACACCGTATGAAAAACAGAGACTTTGTTACGCGCTTTGCGCCCAGCCCCACGGGGTATATGCACATCGGCAATCTGCGCACCGCCCTGTATTCCTATCTGATCGCCCGTCACGGCGGCGGCACCTTTATCCTCCGTATTGAGGATACCGACCGTGAGCGCCTGGTGGAGGGCGCGACCGACGTCATCATTAAAACGCTGGCCGATACCGGTCTTTGCTACGATGAGGGACCGCTGGTAGGCGGCGAGCATGGGCCGTACGTGCAGAGCGAGCGCCGTGAGATCTACAAGAAATACGCCGAGCTTCTGGTGGAGCGCGGCGCGGCCTATTACTGCTTTTGCACCAAGGAGCGCCTGGAGCGCCTCCACGAGGAGGACGAAAACGGTGGCTACGACCGCCATTGCCGCACCCTCTCGCCCGACGAGGTCAAGAAGAACCTCGAAGCGGGGGTACCCTACGTCATCCGCCAGAAGATGCCCACCGAGGGCGTGACCTCGTACGTTGACGAGGTGTTTGGCGAGATCTCGACCGAGAACGCCGAGCTTCAGGACCAGATCCTTCTGAAGGCCGACGGCTATCCCACCTACAACTTCTGCCATGTGGTGGACGATCATCTCATGGGTGTCACGCACGTGGTGCGCGGCAGCGAGTACCTGACCTCCACCCCCAAGTACGCCCTGCTTTACGATGCCTTTGGCTGGGAGCGGCCGCATTACGTGCATCTGCCCCTGCTTATGGGCCGCGGCGAGGACGGTACGGTGTCCAAGCTGTCAAAGCGCCACGGCGCCGTCAGCTTTCAGGACCTGGTGGCAAGCGGCTACCTGCCCGAGGCGATCCTTAACTACATTGCCCTGCTCGGCTGGTGCCCGAAGGAGAGTGAGAACGAGTTTTTCACCCTGGAGGAGCTGGAAAAGCTGTTTACCATTGACGGGGTGAGCAAATCCCCCTCGGTCTTTGACTACGAAAAGCTTCTGTGGTTCAATGGCGAGTATATCCGCCGCCTCCCCTTCCCGAAATTCTGTGAGCTGGCCGCCCCCTATATGCCCGCCGACCTACCCGCCACGGTGGATCAAGAGAAGCTGCTGGCCCTGCTTGCGGGGCGCATCTCCTGCTTCTCCGAGATTCCCGAGAAGGTGGCCTTCTTCCGTGAGCTGCCCGCCTACGACGTCTCCCTGTTCCCGAATAAGAAAAACAAGGTCACGCCCGAGCTGGCCCCCACCCTGCTGGCCGCCGCCGAGGAGGCGCTCTCAGCCCTCACGGCGTGGGATAACGATACGCTCTTTGCGGCGCTTTCCGCGGTGGCTGAGGCCGCCGGCGTGAAATCGGGCGCGATCTTCTGGTGCGTCCGCATTGCCGTCTCGGGACAGACAGTCACCCCCGGCGGTGCCACCGAGATCATGGAGGTCCTTGGCCGCGAGGAGAGCCTTGCGCGCCTTGCCGCCGCGAGAGCCAAATTCTGAAAAGGGTCGGGAGCTTGCCGCGGCACGTTCCCGGCTTTCCTTAAAAACGGCGCTCCCTCGCGCCTTTCCTTAGGAGAAAACGATGCAAGACGTACTCGACATCATAAGAGAGCATACGCCGAAAATGTCCAAGGGGCAGCGGAGAATTTCCGCCGTCATCACCGAGGACTGCCAAAGGGCCGCCTATCTCACCGCCGCCGAGCTTGGCGCCCTGGCGGAGGTCTCCGAGTCCACCGTGGTACGGTTTGCCTCCCGGCTGGGTTTTGGCGGCTATCCGGAGTTTCAGCGCTCGCTCCGCGAGATGCTCCGCACCCGCTTGACCCCCAACCAGCGCATTGACGCCATGGGCCGCCGCGTGGGAAGCGGCGACCTCATTGAGAGCGTGATGAGCTCGGACATCGAGCGCATCAAATGCACCATGGAGCATATCAACCGTACAGCCTTTACCTCGGCCGTGGACGCCTTGCTTTCGGCGCGGAGCATCTACCTTTTCGGCGCACGGAGCGCCTCGATGCTTGCAGGCTTTCTCGGTATGAACCTGAGCCTTGTGTTCGATAACATCAAGGCCCTGCAGCCGACCAGCGCCAGCGAGGTGTTTGAGCAGCTGCTCCCCATTGACCGCGGCGATGTTCTGTTTGCGATCAGCTTTCCCCGCTATTCCACAAAGCTCGTCAAGGCAGTACGCTACGCCCACGACCGCGGCGCCAAGGTCATTGCCCTGACCGACAGCCCGACCTCCCCCATTGCCACCGAGGCCGACTGCCTTTTGACAGCCGAGAGCGATATGGCGGCCTTTGCCGACTCGCTCTCCGCCCCCCTCAGCATCATCAATGCGATCATTGCCGAGATCTCGCGCCGTGAGGAAGCGAGGATCAAGGAACGCTTTGAGCGTATGGAGCGGCTGTGGGATGAATATGACGTTTATGCCAAGCCCTGACCGGATTGCCGTTATCGGCGCGGGGGCGGCGGGGATGATGGCGGCGGCTACCGTCCTCGCCGAGGGAGCCGAGGTCACGGTATTTGAACAGAACGAGCGCCCGGGCCGCAAGCTGGGCATTACGGGCAAGGGACGCTGCAACCTGACAAACGACTGTTCCGTGCAGGAATTTTTGCAGAACGTCACCAAAAATCCACGCTTTTTGCACTCCGCCGTCGCGCGCTTCTCCCCCGCCGATACCATGGCGTACTTTGAAGCGCTGGGTGTTCCCCTGAAGACCGAGCGTGGGGCGCGCGTCTTCCCCGTTTCCGACCGCGCCGCCGATGTGGTGGACGCCCTCTCGGCGGCCATGCGCGGCGCTTTGCGTGTGCGCGGGCACGTTGAGACGATCACGCCCCGAGAGGGCGGCTTTACCGTGCGGTGCGCGGGCCGTGACTATACCGTGGGGCGTGTCATACTCGCGACCGGGGGGCTTTCCTATCCGCGGACAGGCTCGGACGGCAGCGGCTACCGCTTGGCCGAGGCGCTTGGGCACAGCATAACCCCCCTGATCCCCTCGCTGGTGCCGCTCGAATCCCCCGACGGGGATTGCCGTCGAATGCAGGGCCTTTCACTGAAAAACGTGGCGCTCACGATCAAGGATCCCGCAGGACGCACGGTGTACGAGGACTTTGGTGAGATGCTTTTTACGCATTTCGGCATTTCGGGCCCTATGATGCTTTCCGCCTCGGCGCATTTGCATCTTCCGTCGCTTACGGGCTTCAGCGCCGTGATCGACTTAAAGCCGGCGCTTGACGAAAAAACGCTGGATAACCGCCTGCTCTCCGAGCTGTCCGCGGGGGCCAACCGCGACCTTTCCAACATTCTTGCAGCCCTTCTCCCCTCCAGCATGATCGGCGTGGCGCTCGCGCGCACGGGCCTTGCCGCCGACCGCAAGGGCCACTCGGTCAAAAAAGAGGAGCGGCGGCGGCTCTTGGAGCTTCTTAAGGGCTTTTGCATTCCGCTTTCGGGGCCGCGGCCGATCGACGAGGCCATTGTCACCTCGGGAGGCATTAACGTCTCCGAGGTCGATCCGAGAACTATGGAATCCCGCCTTGTACGGGGGCTTTACTTCGCGGGCGAGATCCTGGACGTTGACGCCTACACGGGCGGATTTAATCTTCAGATCGCATTCTCCACGGCGTATTTGGCGGCCAAGGCCGCGGCGGCGCCGAGAAAGGAATAACCTATGAACATTGCCATTGACGGCCCCAGCGGTGCGGGCAAAAGCAGTCTCGCCAAGGCCATTGCCAAGCGCCTTGGCATCATTTACGTGGACACGGGAGCGCTCTATCGCACGATCGGTCTTTATGTCCGCGAGCACGGCGTTGACCCCCACGACGAGGCGGGGGTGACGGCGCTTCTGCCCGACATTGACCTTTCGCTTCGCTTTGAGAACGGCGCCCAGAGGATCTACCTTTGCGGCAAGGACGTGGGCGACAGCATCCGCACACCGGAGATGTCGCTGTATGCCTCTGCCGTTTCGGCGATCGGCACGGTGCGCGCGTTTCTCTTAGAAACCCAAAGAAAGGTGGCGCGCGAAAGCTCGGTGGTCATGGACGGCCGCGATATCGGCACCGTCATCCTGCCCGATGCCGA
>JAZRAU010000096.1:0-18917 GCA_045634705.1 Eubacteriales bacterium
CATCAAAACGGAGTTTTGTATATCATCCACTCGAAGAGTGGCATATCATCAAGTCGCAGAGAATACACCTTCGGTGATGATATACGCCTACGGCGATGATATACACGCTAACGCGTGATGATATGCCAAGTCTGCGACTTGGATAAAAAATAAACGCAGGATGTATTCCATTCTGCGTTTATTTTTGGTGCTCCTTCGGAGACTCGAACTCCGGACACCTTGATTAAAAGTCAAGTGCTCTACCATCTGAGCTACAGGGGCATAATTCACGCCCCATTATCATAGCACACGGCGAGGGTTTTGTCAAGACCTTTTGCAAAAAAGGCGCATCAGGGGGTAATTCCGAGCAGGGCGGGCAGATCATTCAGGCTGTTGAGGACGAGCGAGGGACGGACATCCGAGGCATCCAGCATCTTTCGTGTGGTCTCGCCCGACAGGACGAGCACCGAGCCAAAGCCCGCGTTGATGCCAAAGCGGATGTCGGTATAGAGGCGGTCGCCCACCATGGCGATCTCCTCACGCGTACAGCCGACAGCCTCCATAATGGCCTCGCCCGCAAGGGCGTTGGGCTTACCGACGACAATGTCCGGCACACGGCCCGAGGACCCCTCAAGGAGCCTTATAAAGGAGCCGACATCGGGCATGGAGATGTCCTCGGTGGGGCAGACCATATCGGGGTGGGTGGCGATATACAGGGCGCCGCGGCAAAGCATCTCGTTGGCGACGCGCAGCTTTTCAAAGGTCAGGGTGGTGTCGTAAGCCAGCACCACGATCTCGGCGTTTTCCTCGCAAAGCGGGATGCCGCCCTCAAGAAAGGCCCGACGCACGGTGGGAGTGGAGAGCAGGTACACGCTCTTACCGCGGTGGTGGGCGTTCAGGTACGAGACGGTGGCCATGGCCGAGGTGTAGACCGTGTCACGCTCATCGTAAAGACCGAGACGCGTGAGCTTTTCGGCGTAATCGCCGGCGGTTTTTGAGGAGTTGTTGGTGAAATAGCAGAGGCGGATGCCGTGCCGCCGTAGGGCGGCCAGGGTCCTGTCCATTTCCCCGATGAGACGGTTGCCGAGGTACACAGTGCCGTCCATATCGAGAACAAGACAGCGCAGCTTATTGAGGTCCATAGGAAGCTCCTTGCTGTTTTACTTGCTGTTTTACCTCTTATTTATACCAAAAAAACGCGCCATTGTCAAGGGAAGCGAGGCTTTAACCGTAACGGCCGCCGTGAAAGAGCGAGGCCTCGATTTTCAAAAGACGGTTATATTTTGCCACACGCTCGCTGCGGCAGGGGGCGCCCGCCTTAATGAGGCCGCACGAAAGCCCAACAGCAAGGTCGGCAATGGTGGTATCCTCGGTCTCTCCCGAGCGGTGAGACAGGATCGACCGATAGCCACACTCGGCGGCAAGCTCGGCAACACGGAGCGTCTCGGTCAGGGTGCCGATTTGATTGGGCTTGATGAGCACCGCATTAGCCGCCCCCTGTTCCATTCCCATACGGAGACGGTCCTCGTTCGTCACAAAGAGGTCGTCGCCCACAAGGAGCAAGCGCTCACCGAGGCGGTCGGTAAGGCCCGCCCAGCCAACAAGGTCGTCCTCGGCGAGGGCGTCCTCGATGGAGAAAATGGGGTATTCGTTGCAAAGCGACTGCCAATAGTCGGAAAGCTCGGCGGCGCTGGTGCGGCGCCCCTCCTTGGGGAGAAAATAGCCGCCGTCCGCCGCCTGCCACTCGGTGGCCGCCGCATCGAGAGAGATCATCACGCGCTCGGTATCGTACCCCGCGGCGGCAATGGCATCGCAAAGAAGATCCAGCGCCTCCTCGCATCCGCTGAGCATCGGGGCGTAGCCCCCTTCGTCTCCCACAGCGGTCGAGAGGCCCTTTTTATCTAAGATCGCGCCGAGGGCGTGATAGATCTCACTCCCCATACGGAGCGCCTCCTCAAAGCTCCGCGCCCCCACGGGCACCAGCATAAACTCCTGCACGTCCAGATTGTTTGAGGCGTGGGCGCCGCCGTTTAAGACGTTCATCATCGGAATCGGCAACCGCCGCGCACGGGCACCGCCAATATACCGATAGAGGGGCAAGCCGAGGGCCGATGCCGCGCCGCGAGCCGCCGCCAGGCTGACGGCCAGGGTGGCGTTGGCGCCAAGGCGGCTTTTATCCTCGGTGCCGTCAAGCAGGCACATGGTGACGTCAAGCTCCTCCTGATCGAGGGCGTTCATGCCCGAAATGGCGGGGGAAATGATCCTTTGGACGTTGTAAACGGCGCCCAGCACGCCGCGGCCGCCGTAGCGGGTCCTGCCGCCGTCACGCAGCTCGTGCGCCTCGTGACTGCCGGTCGAGGCACCGGAGGGCACCGCTGCCACCCCCACCGTGCCATTGGAAAGAAATACGCTGGCCTCTACCGTGGGGTTGCCGCGCGAGTCAAGGATCTCCCTGGCCGATGCGCGGACGATCTGTATTTTCTGCATAGGACTACCTCCTTTTCGTTCTCTCATAGTATTCCCCCCACAAGGGAGAGCATACCGCCTCACCCATTCTTTTTTGTCAGCATATACTGATGAGGAACACATACGAAGGGAGAACCGACATGACGATACATCGCGTAACGGCAAAAGAGACCGTGAGCCTTGTGGCACGCCGCCACGGAATTCTGCCCACCACCCTGGCCGCCCTGAACGGACTTACCGAGAAAACGCCCCTGGTCGAGGGGCAGGCGCTTCTCATTTCTCTGCCGGGGAGGACTTACCATGTCCGGGAGGGGGATACGCTGAAGAAGATCGCCGAAAGGCACGGACTTTCGCTCTCCGCACTCCTGCGCCAAAATCCGCCGCTGTGCCGGGGCGAGGAGATCTACGAGGGAATGACGCTCACCCTCTCGTCGGCGACACCGCCCCGCACCTCGCTGGTCGTAACGGGGGTAGCAGCGGCCGAGACGGGCGAAGCCGACCTGCTTCCCTCCCTTCCCTACCTCACCTTTCTGGCGCTTCTCTCCTGCCGCCTCGGTCCGCACGGTGAGCTGACACCGCCAAACGACAAGGAGGCCGTGGCCGCGGCCAGGGCGGGGGGCGCGGTGCCCCTGCTTGGCCTTAGCTTTGCGGGGGGCACGGCGGCCGAGGAGGAGGCCACCGCCCGCGAGTTTTACGGGAGTGAGGCGGCATCGCGCGCCGCCGCCGAGGCCCTCCTCCCCCTGCTGTCGGAGCGCGGGTACGGCGGCGTGTTCCTCGACCTGCCCTTTGTGCCGGAGGAATGCTCCACCGCGCACCGCGCCTTTGTGATGTCTCTCCGCCGCCGTCTGGGCCACGCCTCCACGGTCATGGTGTCTGCCCCACCGCCCACCGCGCCGAGCGATGCCCTCTCCTCTCTTGGCCGCGCGGCGGGGGCGCTGTCGCTGGAAACCTACGATTTTGCCACGCGCTACGGCACGGCGGCGCCCGATGCGCCGTACGACCGTGTGGAGGCCGCCGTCCGTGCGGCGGTGGGCTCGGTGCGACCGCAAAAGCTTTCGCTCGGCATCTCCACCCGCGCCACCGACTTCCCCGTGGGGGGCGGCGCCGGCCGCGTTTTCCCCGCCGCCGAGACCACGCGCCTTGCCGCCGAGCGCGGATGCGCGATCGCCTACGATCCCGTGGCTCACCTCTCTTACCTCTCCTACGAGGAGAACGGATGCCGCCGCATCGCGTTCTTTGAGGACGTGGGAACGGTCTATGAGAAGCTGGCGCTTGCCGAGAGATACGGTCTTTGCGGAATCACGCTTTACCCCGCCGTCGGCCTTTCCCCGGCCATAACGTCGGCGCTGGCCGCCGCAGGGCGCATCGTAAGGGCGCACGGGGGATAAAAAAGCACAGACGGCATCGCCGGAAAGGATATAAAAGGGGACGGTCGCCTTTAGGCGCAACCGCAAGCAAAAAGGAGCTGTACTGTTTTTGCAGTGCAGCCCCTTTTTGGCATCTTCGTATTTTGTTTGGTTTTATTGGGTTCTTAATGAGACACACCCTTTTTTAATGAAAAGGAAAGGGGGTCGCTTTCTCAGGCGCGGAGCCGATCGCGGTGCAAAAACGACAGCGACAGCAACACCTGTGAGGGGAGATAGAATACCCACGCCATATTGAGGGGCGGGTCGGCGAGGAAGCCGAGGAGGGCGCCCTCCCCCAACGGAAGGTAATCCCCGAGCATACCGAAGCCGACGAAAATATCACAGAGGACAAAGAGCCAAAGCCCTATGGCGAACAGCGGCGCGCGCCGCCACTCTACGGTGGCAAAGACGGCGTTGGTAAGGAGATTGGCAAAGTAAAAGAGCGCCACCAGCGCGAGGACATCGGTGCCCTTGCCCAAAACGGCAACGGTGGCCGAAACAGCCGCAAGGACGGCGGCCGCGCGTACAGAGAGCTGCACGCGGCGAAGGCGCTTTCCTTCCCCGAGTGTCAGACGGACGGCGTACGCCAGCTGCGTGACCGAAAAGAGACACATCGCCACCGTGTAATGCGCGTCCAGCACCACAAGGAAAAGGTCGGCGCCCAACGTAAAGAGGAGGGCGGTGGCAGTGAGAAGCCAGCGCGGCGTGGCATCATAAAGGGCGAGGCAAACGAGCGCCGCGAGGACGACCGCGGCATAGGAAAAGGGGTAGGAGGGGGTGACGGTGTGAAGAAGCACCGCAAGAGCCAGCTCCAGGGAAAGATAGAGGAGCAAGGCAACAAAAAGCAGACGTCTTTTCATGTAAATTTCTCCCTGACCAGCCGATCTCAAGCGCCGACTTAAAGCATTTTCTCCGTCCCCTCACGGGAAGCAAGACTACGCATATCTGTGCCTCAGAAGGCAAAAGAGAGCAACCCAGGTTGCTCTCTTTTTTCGTATTAAGACTGCGGAGCGTTGGGGACAGGCAAGCCGTTCACCCAGCTCCAGGAGCCGGCATAGTACACCGTGCAGGCCCCCGACCAGCCGGCGGTAAAGCCCGCAGGGGCTGCGGCCGCCTCACAGAAGATCGTGGCGTTATCGCAGCCGAAGAAGGCGTTGGCGCCAACGGCGGTCACGCTCTCGGCAAGGACAACGTGCGTAAGGTTCTTCTCGGCGTAGAAGGCGCGCTTACCAATGGTGTCGCCACCGTTTACATAAAGGCTCACAAGGCTCCCCTTGGGAAGCGAGGCAAGAGCACCGGCGGGGATCATCGCCATTTCCACGGCGGTGCAGCCCGCAAAGGCGCCCGAGCCGAAGGTGGCCGAGGGATCCGCCATCAGGGCGGTGATGCCGCTGCAGCCCGAGAAGGCGTAGTCACCCACAACGCAGTCCTTGGGAATGGCCAGCTCGGAAAGGCCGATGCAACCCGAGAAGGCGTAATTGCCGATCTTTTTAATAGCGCTGAGGTCGACCGAGGTGAGAGCGGTGCAGCCCGCAAACGCGTAATCCTTGATCTCGGTAATGCCCGTCAGCGTGACGGGAGCCGTTCTCTTGGCGGGCACGAGGAGCAGAGCCTCCCCCTGCGTGAGCATCCCGTCAACCAGGGTAAAGAGCGAGGTGCCTTGAAGCGCCACCGTCTCAAGCGAGACGCAGGACTTGAAGGCGCCGGGGGCGATAAAGGTAACACCGCTGCCAAGCGTCAGAGTCGTAAGGCTGGTACAGCCGTCCAGGAGGTTTTCGGTGAGAGAGGCACCCGTGGGGAGCGTCAGCGCGGTGAGAGAATCGTGGGGGATCGCCGCCACCGAGCGAGTGGAGCAGGTCAGTGCTTCAATGGAGGTGCAGCCGAAAAACACCGTCTTGTCACGCAGGTCCATGGCATCGGGGAGGACCAGGGTCCTGAGCGAGGTGCAGCCGAAGAAGGAAAGCGAGCCGATCGAGACCACCGACGAGGGAACGGTCAGCGCGGTCAGCGCGTGGCAACCCGAGAAGGCCCCCTTACCGATCGCAGTCACCGAATTCGGAAGGATGAGCGTCTCAAGAGCAACGCAGTCGGCAAAGGCACGCTCGCCGATCGCCTTGACTCCGTCGGGAATCGGCAGCTCCTCCAGCTTCTCACAGCCGAAGAAGGCGTAATCGCCGACCGTGAGAAGTGCCCGGGGAAGCACCAGCTCGGTCATACCGGAGCAGGCGGCAAAGGCGTGCGCGCCGATCTCGGTGATGGGCGCGGCGCCAAGATACACACCCACAAGATTTTTGCCCCAAAAGGCGTGCGGCGCAATGGCGGTGATCGGCAGGGGAGAAGCGTCATCGGCCGCCTTATAGGTGGCGGGGATCACGAGGTTTTTGGTCTTGCCCGTGTAGCCGATGACGGTATAGGCCGTGCCGGCCTCGTTCTTTTCATACACGATGCCCGTGCTTCCCGTGGTCAGCGAGGTGTAGATCGCCTCCACAGTAAAATTGCGCGCGGTAACGGTGTACGAGGCCCACTCACCGACATAGCCCGCCTTGGCGGGAACCGCGGGGACACCGAGAAGCTCGGTATCACCCTTCACAAAGGTGATCTCGGCCACAGTCTCACCGTCGGCCTTGAAGGTTGCCTTAAAGGTAGGAGCCGCCGTGGTGGTAGCCGCCGTGGTGGTGGGAGCCGCCGAGGTGGTGGCCGCCGTGGTGGTGGTAGCACCGGGATCGTCATCTCCGTTGCCGCAGGAGGCCAGCGTTGCCGAAAGAAGCACCGCGGTCAGCAAAAGGACGGCAAGGAGGAGCCATTTACTCTTTCTCATGGTCGTTTCTCCGTTCAAAGGAATAATGATATATAATCAGCAGAGACATTGTACCATATCACGGCCAAAAAGTCAACAGCCGCGAAGAGATATAAAAAATTTTAACATTTCTTTTTCCCTTCGCCCTGCTTTGACAAAATCCACGAGAGGAAAGGAGTATAATGGGCCTGTCCAAACCACGCACGGAGGAAATTATGGAAAAAGAAACTCTCACCGTTACGCTCCTCACGGAGGGGGATACTCTGACCGCCGCCCTTCAAGGGGAGATCGACCACCACAGCGCCGCCGCCGCCCGCGAAACGCTGGATAAGGCGGTCTTTAAGCACCGCCCAAAGACCCTCGTCATCGACCTTGGCGGTGTCAACTTTATGGACAGCTCCGGCCTTGGGCTTATCCTTGGCCGCGCCGCCCTTTGCGAGGAGCTGGGCACTGCCGTCCGCCTTTTGCGCCCCTCAATCCGTGTCCGCAAGATATTTGCCGTTGCGGGCCTTGACCGAATCGAAAACATTACTTTACAGTCATAAGGAGAAGCACTATGAAAAAGAAGATCAACGAGCTGAAGCTCACCCTTCCCGCCCTCTCGGCCAACGAGGGCGCGGCCCGCGCCATTGTCGGAGCCTTTTGCGCTCAGCTTGACCCCACCGTGGAGGAGCTGGCCGACCTCAAGTGCGCCGTCTCCGAGGCAGTGACCAACTGCATCGTTCACGCTTACGGCGGCGCCGGCGGCCCCATTTACATATCGGTTGCCCTTTTTGAAGACAGAAGCATCACGGTCGTGATCCGCGACCGCGGGTGCGGCATCGCCGATGTTGTACAGGCACGCCAGCCCCTGTTCACCACCGGGGCGGACGGTGAGCGCAGCGGTATGGGGTTTTCGGTTATGGAGACCTTTACCGACCGCCTTACCGTCCGCAGTCGGATCGGGGTGGGAACCAGGGTCACTATGAAAAAGTGCCTGTCCTGACGAAAGCGTATGAACGAAACCAAATTCAGTGACAACCTGCCCCTGCTCATTCGCTCCCACGCGGGCGACCGCGCCGCCACCGAGGAGTTGGTCAAGAAAAACGGCGGCCTTGTGGCGGGCATTGCCCTGCGCTTTGTGGGGCGCGGCACCGACTACGAGGATCTTGTAGGGCTTGGCAACCTCGGTCTCCTTAAAGCGATCCGCTCCTTTGACCCCGCGCGCGGGTGCGCCTTCTCCACCTACGCCGTGCCCCTCATCTTTGGCGAGATCCGCCGCTTTTTGCGCGACGACGGGCCCCTCAAGGTCTCACGCACGCAAAAGCGCCTTGGCGCGCGGCTTGTGGCCGCCCGTGATCGCCGCCTCTCCGAGGGCGAGCGCGACGTCCGCATTGAGGACCTGGCCGCCGAGTGCGGCGTGGAGGTCGCCGAGGCAGCTGCGGCGCTGGAGTCGATCGCCCCTGTCTCCCACCTCTCCGACCACCTGTACGGCGAGGAGGAGGGCGCCACCTTAGAGTCCACGCTGTATGACGAGGACGAGGGGGAGCGCAATCTGACAAAGCTGGCCATTGCCGAGGTCATTTCCCGCCTGCCCGATCTGCGCCGCAAGATCATTCTTCTCCGCTATTTCCGCGACTACTCTCAGGAGGAGACCGCCCGCGCCCTCGGCCTTACGCAGGTCAAGGTCTCCCGTGAGGAGAAGAAGATCTTAGCCGTGTTCCGCGAGGCGCTTTCGGATTAAAGATCCGCTGTTTTTCCGCCCTTCCCCGCCGGGGGAGCGCGCCCGCTTCCTCTAATTGTTAAAAAAGTGTGAACTATGGCAAAAAGTATTGATTTTTCCTGCGTACCATATTAGAATAGACAATAGGTTAGCACTCACGGCAATTGAGTGCTAAAAAGCATCATTCAATACTCCCACCCCGAGTGGGATATGTTTTTGGAGGTAGGTCTTATGACAATCAAACCGCTTGCCGACCGCGTTGTGGTCAAACAGGCAGAGATCGAGGAAACCAGCAAGGGCGGGATCATTCTCCCCGGCTCGGCCAAGGAGAAGCCCCAGGTGGCTGAGGTCGTGGCCGTTGGCCCCGGCGGCATCGTTGACGGGAACGAGGTCAAGATGCTCGTTAAGGTTGGCGACAAGGTCATTACGAGCAAGTACGCCGGCACCGAGGTGAAGTGTGACGGTGTGGAATACAGCATCGTGAGACAGAGCGACATTCTGGCAATCGTAGAATAAGGAAAGAAGGTTTTAACATGGCTAAGGATATTCTTTACGGCATTGAAGCGAGAAACGCGCTGCTCCGCGGCGTGGATAAGCTGGCCAATACGGTCAAGATCACCATGGACCCCAAGGGCAGAAATGTGGTGCTTGACAAGAAGTACGGCACTCCCCTCATCACCAACGACGGTGTGACCATCGCCAAGGAGATCGAGCTGCCCGACGCCGCCGAGAACATGGGCGCGGCGCTGGTGAAGGAGGTCGCCACCAAGACGAACGACGCCGCCGGTGACGGTACCACCACGGCCACGCTCCTTGCCCAGACGCTGATCCGCGACGGTATGAAGAACATTGCCGCGGGCGCCAACCCCATGGTCCTGCGTAAGGGCATCTTCCGCGCGGTGGATACCGCTGTTGCCGCCCTTGCCAAGATCTCGAAGAAGGTCAACGGCACCGAGGACATTGCCAGAGTCGGCACGATCTCGGCGGGTGACGAGGTCATCGGCAACCTGATCGCCGATGCCATGGAGAAGGTGACATCGGACGGTGTCATCACCGTGGAGGAATCGAAGAGCGCCGAGACCTACAGCGAGGTCGTTGAGGGTATGCAGTTTGACCGCGGCTACCTCTCGCCCTACATGGTCACAGATACCGATAAAATGGAGGCCGTTTTGGACGATGCCCTCATTCTTATCACCGACAAGAAGATCTCGAACATTCAGGATCTTCTCCCCGTGCTGGAGCAGATCGTTCAGTCGGGCAAGAAGCTCCTTATCATTGCCGAGGATGTGGAGGGCGAGGCCCTGACGACCCTCGTGCTCAACAAGCTCCGCGGCACCTTCACCTGCGTTGCCGTCAAGGCTCCCGGCTTTGGCGACCGCCGCAAGGAGATGCTCCGCGACATCGCCATTCTGACGGGCGGTACCGTCATCACCGACGAGCTGGGGCTTGAGCTGAAGGAGACCACCGTGGCACAGCTGGGCCGCGCAAGACAGGACAAGGCCAACAAGGAGACTACCCTGATCGTTGACGGTGCGGGCGAGAGCCAGGAGATCAAGAACCGCGTGGCGCAGATCCGTGCCGCGATCGAGACCACCACCTCCGACTTTGACCGCGAGAAGCTCCAGGAGCGCCTGGCGAAGCTCGCCGGCGGCGTTGCCGTTATCAAGGTCGGTGCGGCCACCGAGACCGAGATGAAGGAGAAGAAGCTCCGCATTGAGGACGCGCTCAATGCCACCAAGGCGGCGGTCGAGGAGGGCATCGTTGCCGGCGGCGGTACCGCTTACGTCAACGTGATCTCCGAGGTGAAGAAGCTGATCGAGACCTCTGAGGGCGATGAAAAGACGGGCGTTTGCCTCGTTATGAAGGCTCTTGAGGCTCCCATGCGCCAGATCGCCGAGAACGCCGGCTTTGACGGCGGTGTTATCATCGACAAGATCCTCTCCTCGGGCAAGGCCGCTTACGGCTTTGACGCCTACAAGGAGGAGTACACCGATATGCTTGAAGCGGGCATCGTTGACCCGACCAAGGTCACGCGCTCGGCCCTGCAGAATGCGGCCTCGGTTGCTGCCACCGTTCTCACCACCGAGAGCGTTGTGTGCGACATCAAGGAGCCGACTCCCGCAGCCCCCGCGGCGCCGATGGACGGCGGCATGGGCGGCATGTATTAAAATTTGGGCGGTGCCTTTTGGCATAACCGCAAGCAAGAAAGAGCTATGCTGCTTCGGCAACGTAGCTCTTTTTTGGATCTTCGTATCTCTTTTTCCCTTGCGGTTGAAAACCTACGGTTTTCTGCCATTTGTATTCTATTTGCTTGCTATTGCCTCTCACGCCCTCTCGACGTACCCACGTACGCCTTCGGTGCGCGATCGACAATTTCTGCTCAAAACCCCCTCGCCCAAGGCGGCTTTGGCGGCTGGTGCCGGCGGTGCCTTTTGGCATAACCGCAAGCCAAGGGAAAAAGACCTGCTTTGGCAGGTCTTTTTCCTTTTTCCCTTGCTTTCCCCCGCGCGGAGTGCTATAATGAAAGCAAGCTTACAGTTAAGGAGTACCGCTATGAAGACCATTCTGTTCCAAGGCGATTCCATTACCGATTGCATCCGCGACCGGAACCCCGCCGTTCTTGCCTCTACCCGCGTTCAGCGCTACGGCACGGGCTACCCCTTTATGGTGTCCGCGCGCCTGGCCACCGACTACCCCGGGGAATACCGCTTTGAAAACCGCGGCATCAGCGGCAACCGCATCGTTGACCTTTACGCACGCATCAAGTGCGACCTTATCAATCTTCGCCCCGATTACCTCACGATCCTCATCGGCGTGAACGACGTTTGGCACGAGATCAGCAGTGAAAACGGCGTGGATGCCGAGAAGTTTGAGCGCATCTACCGTATGCTGCTCGATGAGATCTACGCGGCACTTCCCGACGTGAAGATCCTGCTCATCACCCCGTTTGTCCTGCGCGGCACGTCTACGGTGGACCCCGAAAATCCCGCGAAGTGGGAGACCTTTGAGACCGAGGTCGCAAAGCGCGCCGAGGCGGTCCGGCGCATTGCCAAGGACTACCCCGTTTCCCTCTCGGTCACTCAGCCCCTCTTTGACGCGGCCGAAAAAACGGCGCCCGAGGGAACCCTCTGCCATGACGGCGTTCACCCGAGCCTTATCGGCAATCAGATCCTTGCGGATGAGGTACTCCGCTGGTTTGAGAGCGTGAAATAAGGGCTTCGGATTTCGGCATAATCGAAAAAAGGGGTGGGTTTGCTGTTGCACTGTCACTCCTTTTATCAAAAAATACCGCTACGGTGTCACCGTAGCGGTATTTTTGTAAGGTTTTGTTTACCGATACCCCTCAAAGATGAGCTTGGTCTCGGTGGTCATGCTGTTGTAGGCCTCCTCGCAAAGGGCCTCAAAATCCACCTTCGTGAGCTCGGCGAGGACGCGCTCACGCACGGGCTTTGTGCGGGGATGGCGCGGAGTAAAGACGGTGCAGCAATCCTCGTACGGCAGGGTGGAGGTCTCAAAGGTGCCGATCTTGCGCGAGACGGCCACGATCTCCTCCTTATCCATACCGATGCAGGGGCGGAAAATGGGCATCGTGACCACAGAATCGGTCACACAAAGGGCGGGGAGGGTCTGACTGGCGACCTGGGAAAGGCTCTCACCCGTGACGAGGGCCGAGCATTTGTACTGGGTGGCACAGCGCTCCGCCAGCGTCATCATAAAGATGCGAAGAAGGAGCGTGAAGTAATCCTCCTCACACTTATCGCGCAGCTCCTCCTGGATATGCGTGAGCGAGATGACGTGCACGTGAATGCGCGAGCAATAGGCACACAGCTCCTCTGCCAGCGTCATCACCTTTTCCCTTGCGCGCTCGCTGGTGTAGGGATAGCTCTCAAAATGAAGCGCCTCGATCTCCATGCCGCGCTTGGCCATCATATAGCCCGCCACAGGGGAGTCAATGCCGCCCGAAAGGAGAAGCAGGCCGCGCCCCGCGGAGCCGAGGGGCATACCGCCCGCGCCGCGCTCCTGATCGGCATGGATATAGGCGTACTCATCGCGCACCTCCACCCAGACCGTGACCTCAGGCGTGTGAAGATCGACGGAGAGGCCGGGGAACGCCTCAAGGAGTGCCCCACCGAGGCGGGCGGCAAGCTCAGGCGATTTCATGGGAAAGGTCTTATCCGAGCGCTTGGCATCGGCGCGGAAGCGGCGCTTGCCGCAAAGGGCGGGCGCGAGATACTCCACCGCCGTCTTCAGAATGGCATCGATGTTCTTCTCGGCCACAGCACAGCGCGTGATGCCCGAAATCCCAAACACGCGTGACGCGGTCTCATACATCGCGTCGATATCGGCCGCATCGTCCTGCGGCTCGATCACCACGGTGCTTTGGGTGGTCCTGACCTTAAAATTCCCGCAGGGGGAGGCGCGGCGGCGAAGCTCACGCACAAGGCCAGCCTCAAAGGACGAGCGGTTGGCCCCCTTCAGGGCGATCTCACCGAATTTACAAAGAATGATCTCTCTCATAGCACACTTCCTTGGTTTTTCTCCTCTTATTGTAGCACATGGGGTGCCATTTTGCAAGGGTGGGGAGAAGAATTCCCGGGGATGCGAAAGTTTTTCTTGGGTGCTTGACATTTTGTGGGCCTTATGCTACAATAATAAAAGCGTTGACGGGGAGGTGCCCGTTGGGAGAGCCAAAAGAGAGCCGGCGGTTGGTGCAAGCCCGGCATGCGCTCACAACGGTGCTTGTCGCCCCCGAGCTGTGGGAAGAGGCCATACGGCGGTAGACCCCACCGTTCTCCACGATACGGAAGAAAGAGAGGGAGCCTCCGCGGCTTCAATACAGGTGGTACCGCGCTTTTGGCGTCCTGTTGTGCAGGGCGTTTTTTTGTTTTCCGCCCGAAAGATGTATTAAATTCCGAAAGGACCAAAGCTATGAGGAAAGAACTCCCAAAGACCTATTCCCCGAAGGATTTTGAGGAACGGATCTACGCCAATTGGTGTGAGCGCGGCTACTTCCGCCCCGATCCCGATCCCAAGAAGGAGAAGTTCTCCATTGTCATTCCCCCGCCGAACGTTACGGGCCAGCTCCACATGGGCCATGCCCTTGACCAAACGCTTCAGGACATTCTCGTCCGCCGCAAGCGCATGCAGGGATACAGCACACTGTGGGTGCCCGGCACCGACCATGCGGGCATTGCCACGCAGATCAAGGTGGAGGAAAGCCTCCGCGTGAACGAGGGGCTCACCCGTTACGACCTTGGCCGCGAGAAGTTCCTTGAGCGCGTGTGGGCGTGGAAGGAGCAGTACGGCGGCCGCATCATCAGCCAACTGAAGAAGCTCGGCTCGTCCTGCGACTGGAGCCGCGAGCGGTTCACGATGGACGAGGGTTGCTCTCGCGCTGTGCGTGAGGTGTTCGTCAACCTTTACGAGAAGGGGCTCATCTACAAGGGCAACCGCATCATCAACTGGTGTCCGCACTGCGTGACCGCCCTCTCGGACGCCGAGGTGGAATACTCCGAGCAGCCCGGCCACTTCTGGCATATCCGCTACCCCGTGGAGGGGAGCGATGAGGAGGTCATCATCGCCACCACACGTCCTGAGACGCTTCTTGGCGATACCGCGGTGGCCGTTCACCCCGAGGACGAGCGATACGCTCACCTTGTCGGTAAGATGCTGATCCTGCCCCTGGTTGGTCGCCGCATTCCCGTGGTGGCCGACGAGTACGTGGAGCGTGAGTTCGGTACCGGCTGTGTGAAGATCACCCCCGCTCACGACCCGAACGACTTTGAGGTCGGTAAGCGCCACAACCTGCCCGTCATCCGTGTGATGAACGACGATGCCACGATCAACGCCGAGGGTGGCAAGTACGAGGGCCTTGACCGCGACGCGGCGCGTGAGGCGATCGTCCGCGACCTTGATCTGGGCGGCTTCCTTGTGAAGGTGGAGCCCTACGTGCATAACGTTGGCACCTGCTATCGCTGCCACAAGACGGTGGAGCCCCTGACGAGCGACCAGTGGTTTGTCAAAATGGAGCCCTTGGCCGGGCCGGCGCTCCGCGTGGTGAAGGATGGCGAGGTCCGCTTCCGTCCCGAGCGCTTCACCAAAACCTACACCAACTGGATGGAAAACGTGCACGACTGGTGCATCTCGCGCCAGCTGTGGTGGGGCCACCGCATCCCCGCCTTTACGTGCGAGGCCTGCGGCGAGATGACCGTTTCAAAGGACGATATCACCCTCTGCCCGAAGTGCGGCGCGCCTGTGCATCAGGAGAGCGACGTTCTTGACACCTGGTTCTCCTCCGCCCTCTGGCCCTTCTCTACCATGGGCTGGCCCGAGGACACCGAGGACCTCCGCCGTTACTACCCGACCGACGTTCTGGTGACGGGCTACGACATCATCTTCTTCTGGGTGGCGCGCATGGTCTTCTCGGCGATGGAGCATACCGGAAAGCCCCCCTTCCACACCGTGTTTATTCACGGCCTTGTCCGCGATAAGCTGGGCCGCAAAATGTCGAAATCTCTCGGCAACGGCATTGACCCCTTGGAGGTCATTGACAAGTACGGTGCCGACGCGCTCCGTTACGCCCTGGCCGCCGGCAACTCGCCCGGAAACGATATGCGCTTCTCCGAGGAGAAGATCGAGGCGGCGCGCAACTTTGCCAACAAGCTGTGGAACGCCTCCCGCTTTGTGCTTATGAACCTGGACGGCGAGGACGAGGACACCGCCCTGCCCGCGGCTGAGCTTCTGGCGACCGAGGACAAGTGGATCCTTTCCCGCCTTTACGAGCTGACCGCCACGGTGAACGATGCCCTGGACAATTACGAGCTGGGTGTGGCACTGGCCGCGATCTACGATTTCTCCTGGGATTACTTCTGCGACTGGTACATTGAGCTTTGCAAGAGCCGTCTTGCGAGCCGCACAAGCGAGGAAGCAAGGACGGCGGCGCACGTTCTCTCGTACGTTCTGACGCGCATCCTCCAGCTCCTGCACCCCTTTATGCCCTTCATCACCGAGGAGATCTACGGCAGCCTGCCGAGCGACTGCGAGAGCATTATGATCAGCCGCTTCCCGACGCCCGATGAGGCCTGGCGCTATCCCAGAGAGGCTGAGGCGCTTGACCGGGTGATCAACGCGATCCGCGCGATCCGTACTCGCCGCGCCGAGATGAACGTGCCGCCCTCCCGCCGCACCGCACTTTACGTGGTGACACCCTACGCCGACGAGTTTTGCGCGGCGATCCCCTTCTTTGAGAAGCTGGCCTCGGCGAGCGAGGTGATCCTTGTGCCCGAGTATCACGACGAGAGTGCCGTGTCGATCGTGACCGATGCCGCCACCGTGTATATCCCCTTGGCCGATATGATCGACTTTGAGCGTGAGCGTGCCCGTCTTTCGGCGGAGCTTGCCCGTGCCGATGCCGACATTGAGCGCACCGAAAAGAAGCTTCCAAACGAGAGCTTTGTGGCCAAGGCGCCCGCCGCCGTGGTGGACGCCGAGCGCTCAAAGTTAGAAAAGTACCGCGCGGCAAGAGCCTCTCTTGCGGCGGAGCTTCAGAAGCTGGGGTAAAAGAAAAGGTGTTCTGCAAAAGCAGAACACCTTTTCTTGTTTACGATTATGCCTAATCTGTCAGCCCCCTACTTTCCGCGGATAAGGAAATAGACGGCGCGGCCGCGGCACTCGATCCTGGCGCCGGAGGAGTCGGCGAGGCCGTTTTGCGATAGAAGCCGCGCACGGCGAAGACACATGGCGGCCACGGCCTCGGTATCCGCGCTTCCGTGGCAAAGGAACACGGCCGCCTCAAAGGGCCGATCGGTGCGGCTTGAGAGATAGACGGCGGCCTCCGCCACACGGTCACGGTATTCGCAAGCACCGTCGGCACGGGCATAGAGTGCCGCCACCAGCTCCTCGGTGAGTGGGTTCCCTTCCCCGTAGAGGGGGAGCGATGAGAGGTAGACGGCGCCCGCAGGAGGCGGCTCGCCCTCGGATAAAAGGTCGGAAAGAAGCTCGGCGGCGCTCCTCCCCTCCGTGCTGTCACAGCCCGAAAGCGCGAGTGAGAGAAGAAGCACGAGCAAAAGAAGAACGGCTTTTTTCATACGGCACCCCCTTACTACAGCTATAAATATGAACAAGGGGGGAAAGGTATGCGCCGATAAGCAGGAGATGATGGCTTCGCTACGCATAAAATGATGAAAAGCCCCCAAGGCGCCGAAGCGCCTTGGGGGCTTTCTTACCTGCCCCGCGGCAGGAGGAAAAACAGGGATCTCGGATCAGTCGCCGATCCAGCCCATGTAATCGTAATACTCGTGGAAGAAGACCTCGAAGTAGTCGTCCTCCGTCCAATGCACAGGGCCGGTCATGTCCTTGGTAAGGGACATCAGAGTGCCAATGGCGCTGAGATCAACGCTACCCGTGGCTCCGGCGATCTCACCGGTGCCGATGGCTTCCCACATGTTGGGCGTGATGTCATACTCAAACTCATCGGCAAAGGGAGTGATATCCGGATAGTAATAGTAGTAGAAGTTGTTCTCTACCATGGCGGTAGGAGTGTAACCGATGTACGCGGTGGCTTCGTCGGTCAGCGTCACGGAAACGTCAACAAGCGAGGAGCGATCGCCAAACGCCCCATCCGGCCCCTTCAGAGGCGTACCGCCCAGAACCGTGTTGTTCATCATAACACAGTACGCGGGCTGGCGGCGGAGGCGCTCCATAGCGGCGATGTCCTCATAGAGAAGGGTGATCTCGCCGTCCTCGCCAACGGTAATGTGTCTCTCGGGAGAGGTTTCATAGCGAGGATTGCCATCCTCATCATCCACAACGTAACGATATGCGGGGACCGTAACGATCATATCCGCAGGCAGCCCTGTGGCGGTGTAATCCTCGCCGCAGAGGTACCAGGGCGCGTAGAAATACTTGAGATCGTAGGTCTCGGCAGGATCATTCTGGACATCGATCACCAGCTTGGTGCCAAGGAGGTGGTTCATGTAGGCAGGGGCCCTCTCCTTGTGCTTGGCGATGTCACAGTTTTGGTAGCGGAATTGGTACTCCTCTGTCCTACGGACCGTCCACCAGTGGCCCGCCAGCGACTGACCGGCCTGGAGCGTATCGCCGGTCTCAAGGTTTATGATCTTGGTTTCGTTGCCGTCAATGCCGTCAAACGCAAATTCGTCGTAGGCAACGAACGTATATTGTTTATCCTTTTTCCCGATATACGGGATCCATTCGTCGCCCAAATTGTAATAGAAGAGGGCGGACTGGCTGTACACATCCCCCGACTTATCCGGTATGACGTCACCCTCGTCACCCGCGACGGACTTGGCCGCCGCGACCTGATAGGGATTGCGGAGAATAAAGAGGTTGCCGTAGCAAACGTTGCCCATACCCGTGGAGGAATACCACGCCTTGTTGAGGTTGGAGCGCGAGCCGATGGTGGAAACGATGTTGTAATACGCATAGTTATCCGAGTTCATCGTATCGTTATAGATCGCGTTGTGCGTGGCGTTGAACATGTGGAACAGGTTGTAGCGGTAATGGTTGTACTTGGCGTTCCCTCCGGCAACGTAGATCATACCGCCGTCAACAACGTCCGCACTGCCGCCCTCAAAGCGGTTGTACTCTACGATACATTCGTAACTGCCGCCCGTAACAATGGTATTTCTGAAATAGTTGTGCGAAATGATGTTGCCGCAGCCCGCAAGAGTGGCGCCACCCTGCACCGTCGGAAGGGCATCGTGGAAGAAGTTGTTCTGCACAAGGTTGCGGTCGGGGACCATCGCCCAGGTGGCAGAGGAACGGCCAAGCGAGACCATGGTTTCGCCCGCACGGGAGAAGTCGGAGTGAATGACGGCCACGTTCTTACCCGAGCCGGAGATCGACGCCTTCTTGGTGTTCAAGACCTTCACTCTCTGGATCACGATGTTGCTGCCGCCCCACGTACGGATGCCGTAGAGGTTGGTGCCGTTCACTTCAATACCGTCAACGATGACGTAGGAGCAGGAGTCCAGCTGAAGAGCCGTGGTGTCCCCCTTGCTCGAAAATGC
The DNA here is from genome assembly GCA_045634705.1 of Eubacteriales bacterium. Taxonomy (GTDB): domain Bacteria; phylum Bacillota; class Clostridia; order Oscillospirales; family CAG-272; genus UBA1740. The sequence continues at coordinate 18,382 of JAZRAU010000096.1, forward strand.
CGCGCCGTCCACCTCAAGATCGCTGTTTCTTTCGGGATACACGTAGAGGGTTCCGGTATCTCTGTCAAGGAACCACTCACCGGGAGCGTCCAGGGCCTCAATGGCGTTGTAGAGGTAGTAGGTGTTACGGCCCGCCGGGGAGTTCGTCGAGTGCTTAGCGCCATAGTTGTTGGGAGTGGTAGACTTCAGGGAGTAATACGTACCTCCCTTATTGGCTTCGGGGTGATACTTATAGTCCGCCGGCTGCATCGTGCCGTTAGCGTAAGAGCCCTTATCGTCGCCCTGGAATGCACGGGGGTAGCCGAGGTAGGGGGTGTCATCAAGCACGCCGTTGCCGTTGATGTCCTCCCCGTCGTCAAGCACACCGTTCTTGTTGGCGTCCTCATAATGTGCATAGGTTCTGGTTGTGCCCGCCTCGGTATGCGTGAGAGCGAGCTTATAGTGACCGAACTGCCAGCCCTCAAAGGTGGAGCCGAAGAACCAGATCTCACCGGTGTTGACCCAAGAGGTGACCTCCGCAGTCATCTCATCGGCTC
>JAZRAU010000097.1:0-2819 GCA_045634705.1 Eubacteriales bacterium
GGGGAGGGGCGCCTCCAGCTCCCCTCGCCGACGCCTCCGCGCGCTTTTTGCCGCCCCCTCCCGCCGCACGGCCACCCCCCCGCCTCTCCCTCCGCGCGCTTTTTGCCACGTGTCATCCTGGGTGAGCAAGCAAAAACACCACGGTGTGGCGTTTTGGCGCCGCGATACCCCAAGGATAGGGCGAAATGAAGCGAATGATAATGAGCGCGCATTTCAACCATATCCGCGGGGAGGGTGTCGAAATCCGAGCAGAGCGAGGATCCCGTGCGGCGGTGCGGCACGGGGGATCTCGGCAAAAAGCCGTCGCACAGCCGCCCCCTCGCTGTCCTGCCGTACAGTCTATCCCCGTGCCACCGGCGCGGCATGAAAAATATTTTCATTACCACCTCACGAGAGGGGCGAAGAATGAAAAATAATTTCATTTTATCGGAAAAGCGTGGCAAAATCCACACCAAAAACGCGAAAATCATTTTTATTTGTGAACTTTTTCACAATAAATATTTTTTTTATTGACAAACCGAAGTATTTATAGTAAAATGATAAATGGTGAAAAAACTTTTTAATTTTCCGCCCCAAAAACCGTCGAAAGGGAGAAAACATGAACCGAACATTGCTTCAGGCCCAGCTCCTTTACGATGACATGGGCAAAAGCGAGAAAAAGGTGGCCGATTGGTTGCTCTCTCACCCCGGTGAGGTGCTGCCCTACTCAATCACCGAGCTTGCCGAGCTGGCCGAAAGCTCCGAGGCCACGATCGTGCGCTTTTCGAAGCGCCTTGGCTACTCGGGCTATCAGGAGCTGAAGCTCTCGCTCGCCACCGAGCATGAGAACCGCGTGGTCTCACCGACCATTACCTCGACCGACTCCTGCTTTGAGATCCTTGAGAAGGTGTGCAACGATGCTTACCTTTCGCTTGAGCGCACCAAGCGCCTCCTTGTGGCGGACGCCATGACCGAGGCCGCCGAGAGGATCGCCTCGGCCAGGAAGTGCGTGCTGATCGGCCTTGGCTCGTCCGCCTCGGTCGCGATCGACGCCGCCAACAAGTTCCTGCGCGCGGGCTGCAACTCCTACGCCTACGCCGATACGCACATGCAGACGATCGCCATTTCCCAGCTTTCGGAGGGGGATGTGGTCATCGGCATCTCGCAGTCTGGCTCCTCAAAGGACATTGTGGACGGCTTGCGCCTGGCCCGTTCCCGCGGCGCCACCACCATTGCCGTCACGGGCACCGAGCGCTCCCCGATCGTTCGCCAAAGCGACGTTGTGCTTCTCACGGACACCGAGGAGGTGCGCCACGGCACCCTCGCCCTCAATTCTCACATCTCGCGCCTTATGGTGCTGGACGCCCTCTGCTACTACATCGCCTACCGCAACGGCGAGAGGGTGACAGGGTCTCTCCGCGAGAATGAGCTGACACTCGAATCCAAGCGCGTCCACGAGGAATGATCCTCGCCGCACGAAGATATACGCAAAAATTTTACGGAGGATAGAACACATGAAGATTTTGGTCATCAATGCCGGCAGCTCGTCCTTAAAGTACCAGCTGTTTGACATGGACACGGGTGACGTGATCGCCAAGGGCCTTTGCGAAAAGATCGGCATCGGCGGTGCTATCACGCACAAGCGTCCCGGCAAGGACGACTACCACGAGGAGGTCACCTTCCGTGACCATGACGACGCGATCGCGCTCGTTCTGAAGCTCCTCACCGATCCCACGCTCGGCGTGATTGCCGACCTTTCGGAGATCGACGCCATCGGTAACCGCGTGGCGCACGGCGGCGAAAAGCTCCGCCGCTCGATGCTCGTCGGTGACGAGGAGATCAACTACCTTTACTCGATCGTTCCGATCAACCCCCTGCACGGCCCGCCCGCCATTAAGGGCATTGAGGCCTGCCGCCGCCTGATGCCCGGCAAGCCCCTGGCGTGTGTGTTTGACACCTCGTTCTACTCAACGCTCCCCGATTACGCCTACATCTATCCGATTCCGTACGAATACTACGAGAAGTATCAGGTCCGCCGCTACGGCTTCCACGGCACCTCGCACCGCTACGTGACCGAGCGTGCCGAGGCCCTGGTCGGCAAGCCCCTCTCCGAGCTGAAGGTCATCACCTGCCACCTCGGCAACGGCTCCTCGATCACCGCCACCAAGTACGGCAAGGCCGTCGATACCTCCATGGGCTTCACGCCTCAGGAGGGTCTGCCCATGGGCACGCGCTCGGGCTCGATCGACCCGACCGTCGTCACCTACCTCCAGCGTGTGGAGGGACTCACCCCCGAGGAGGCCGACAAGGTGCTGAACTCGAAGTCGGGACTTCTCGGCGTTTCGGGTGTGTCGAGTGACGGCCGTGAGGTTTGGGCCGCCGCCAACGAGGGCAACGCCCGCGCCCGCCTCGCCATTGACATTCTCGCCTACGATATCAAGAAGATCATCGGCTCGTACGTGGCCGCTATGAACGGCGTGGACGTTCTTGTGTTCACCGCCGGCATCGGTGAGAATGACCGTGCGCTCCGCGCCCGTGTCTGCGCCGATATGGAGTACCTCGGCATTGCGATCAACGAGGACGTCAACATGAACGGTCCCCGCGGCACGGAGCTTGACATCAGCGCCGAGGGCGCCCGCGTCAAGACCTTCGTGATCCCCACCGACGAGGAGTATATGATCGCCCTCGATACCAAGCGTCTTCTTTGAAAATAAGAGAAAGGATATAAATCACCATGATGTCTCCCTACGAAATTAAGAAACAGATCTGCGAGGTCGGCCACAAGATCTACGACAAGGGCTTTGTAGCCGCCAACGACGGTAACATCTCCGTCAAGGTCA
>JAZRAU010000098.1:0-14248 GCA_045634705.1 Eubacteriales bacterium
CCTACGGCCGTGGCTATCCTCTGTCTCTTTCCGACCTCTCGCTTGCGGGGCACATCCCCGCCCTCATCGCCTCGGGCGTTGCTTCCCTGAAGATCGAGGGGCGCATGAAAGCGCCCGCGTACGTTTCGGGCGTGACGGCCCTCTACCGCCGCCTGCTTGACGAGGGGCGGAGCGCCACGCGCGAGGAGATGCAGGAGGCCGCCGCCCTCTTTTCCCGCGGCGGCTTTACCGACCGCTACCTGACGGCGCGCCACTCAGGTCCGATGACGGGCGTGCGGAGCGAGGCCGATAAGGCGGCATCGAGAGAAAGACAAGAAAGCTTTACATTTGCGCCAAAAGCCGTCAAAGGGGTAGCCGAGATCGTAGCGGCAAAGCCTGCGCGGCTCTCGCTAACGCTCGGGGAGCGCACCGTCACCGTGTACGGTGAGGTGCCTGCCGCAGCCAAAAGCGCCCCCCTCACCGAGGAGGACGTCCTCTCGCGCCTTACGAAATTCGGCGGCACCTTTCTCCGCTTGGAGAGGGATGACCTTGCCCTCACGCTCGGGGAGGGGCTGTTCCTCACGGCGGGGGCTCTCAATTCCCTGCGCCGCGCCGCCGCAGAGGCGCTCCTTGACGGGGGACGGGTGCCTTTGGGAGTGACCTACACCCCCACCGCACAGGTGGCGGCCGAGGGGCTCCCCTACCGCACCGCCTCTTGCCACACAACAGCGCAGTACCGCGCGGCGGCGGCCGAGGGCTTTTTTGACCGTCTATACCTACCCCTGCCCCTTCACTCCGAGGAGGGCGCCGCAGGAGCCGAGGTGGCCATGCCAAGCGTCATCACCGACGCCGAGCGCCCCCGCGTTGCCAAGATGCTGAAGGCCGCGCAGGAACGCGGCGCGCGCTACGCCCTGTGCGAGAGCTACGGGCAGCTGGCGCTTGTGCGTGAGGCGGGGCTTTTGCCCGTGGGCGGCCACCGCCTGAACATCACCAACCGCGAGAGTGCCGCGGCGCTTTCCTCGCTTGGCGTTACCGACATTCTCCTCTCGCCCGAGCTGTCCGCCGCGCGGCTTTCCTCGCTCCCCCACCGCGCTATTGTCTACGGACGGATCCCCCTGATGCTCACCGAGCGTTGCTTTGTGCGCGAGGGCTTTGGGTGTGGGGCGTGCGAGCGGGCCTCGCTTACCGACCGCCGCGGCGTGCGCTTCCCCCTGATCCGTGAGTGGGAGCATCGCACGGTGATCCTCAACAGCCTTGCGACCTACCTCGCTGACCGCCCCGACCTTCTCCGTGCCGTGAAACGGCAGCATTACCTCTTTACCGTAGAAACCGAAAAGGAGTGCCGCGCGGTGATCCGCGCCGCCAAAGGCGGAGAGCCGCTGACGGTGGCCGTGCGCCGTTTACCAACGCCATGAACGAAAACGTTTTCTCTACCGAATTTGTTGATATTCCCGTGGTGCTGGCCTCAGCCTCACCGCGCCGCCGTGAGCTGCTCTCGGCCATGGGGATCTCCTTTACCGTCCGCGTGAGCGAGGCCGACGAGAGCCTCCCCGCAGGCACGCCCCCCGTCCTTGGCGCCCAGGCGGTGGCAAGGCGAAAGGCCGAGGCCGTTCTGCCTCTCTGCGAGGGGGCGCTGGTGATCGCCGCCGATACCACGGTCGACCTTGACGGCACCTCGCTTGGGAAGCCGCGCGACCCTGACGAGGCCCGCGCGATGCTCCGCGCCCTCTCGGGAAGAACGCACCGCGTGCATACGGGGGTGTGCGTCTCCTACCGCGGCCGCACGCTCTCGGCCACCGAGACCACCGCCGTGACCTTTCGCGATCTTGACGACGCCGAGATCGCCGCTTACGTGGCGACGGGCGAGCCGATGGACAAGGCGGGCGCCTATGGCATCCAGGGGAAGGGCGGAGCGCTGGTCAGCGACACCGACGGCGAGTTTGACAACGTGGTGGGGCTCCCCTGCCGCCTGCTTGCCCGCCTTCTTTGCGAGGTGACGGCATGAAGCGCGAAAGCCGTACCGAGGCCCGCCGCCGCGCCGAGGCGATCGCGCGCCTTCTTTGTGAGCGCTACCCCACCGCCGAGTGCGCCCTTCATTATGAGGGGGACGCGTGGCGCCTGCTTGTCATGGGGCGCCTTTCGGCGCAATGCACCGACGCCCGCGTGAACGAGGTGGCCGTACCCCTCTTTACCCGTTACCCGAATGCCGCCGCCATGGCCGAGGCCGATCCCCGGGAGCTGGAGGCGATCGTGCGGCCGTGCGGCCTTTTCCGCACCAAGGCCCGCGACCTCATTCTGGCCTCTCACCGCCTTATCACGGTGTACGGCGGTCGCCTGCCCGACACCATGGAGGAGCTTCTGACGCTCCCCGGCGTTGGCCGCAAGATCGCCAACCTCTTGCTGGGGGACATCTACGGCGTCTCCTCGGTCGTGGCCGACACCCACATGATCCGCCTTTCGGGGCGGTGGGGCTTTACCCCCGAGGGAAAGCGCGACCCCCTCTTAGTCGAAAAGACCCTCACGCCACTTCTCGAAAACGAAAACGCCTCGGATTTTTGCCACCGCGCCGTCCTTTTCGGGCGTGAGGTATGCACGGCCCGCGCCCCCGCGTGCCGCGCGTGCGAGCTCGGCCGCGCGGGGCTTTGCCGTTTTTCCGAAAGGAGCCGTTATGAATAAGCCGAAGATCTCGCTGCCCATCATCGTGGAGGGGCGCTACGACAAGATCAAGCTGTCAAGTATTGTTGACGCCGAGATCCTGACGACCGATGGGTTTGCTCTTTTCAACAACAAGGAGCGCCTCGCGCTCCTACAGCGCCTGGCCAAGGATCGAGGAGCGATCGTCCTCACCGATCCCGACGGGGGCGGCCGTGTGATCCGCTCCTACCTTTCGGGCGCCCTCTCGGGGGAGAGGGTTTACCACCTGCACGTGCCCGCCGTCCAAGGCAAGGAGAGCCGCAAGCAAAAAGCGGGCAAGGCGGGGCTCCTTGGCGTTGAGGGGCAGGAGGCCGAGGTGCTTCTCTCGCTGCTCTCGCCCTTTATAGGCGAAAAGATCCAAAAGCGCGCCTCACTCACCAAGGCCGACCTTTACGCCGACGGGCTTTCGGGGGGCAAGGGAAGCGAGGCGCGCCGCGCCGCGCTTGCCGAGCGCCTGGCGCTTCCGCCCGACCTTTCCGCGAACGCGCTTTTAGCGGCGATCAACCTTCTGTTTACCGAGGACGAGTACCGCGCGGCCCTTCGGGAGGTGACGGCATGAGAGAGCTGCCTGCCGCCTTCCTTGATCGCATGCGCGACCTTCTCGGGGGCGAGTACCCCGACTTTCTTGCCGCCCTTGAGGCGCCCGATGTGCACGCCCTGCGCTGTGTCACAAAAAAGATGCCGAAGGAGCGCCTTACCGCGCTTTTGCCGAGCCTTATACCTCTTTCCTTTGCCGAGGGGGGCTTCCTTGTGGCCGAGGACGAGAGGCTTGGCGCCCACCCCCTGCACCACGCGGGGGCGTACTATATGCAGGACCCCTCGGCTATGGCCACGGTGGAGGCGCTCCCCTTTTCGATCGAGGGGTGGCGCGTCCTCGACCTTTGCGCGGCGCCCGGGGGAAAGAGCGGCCAGCTCTCCGAGCGCATCGGCGAGGGGGGCGTTCTTGTTTCCAACGAAATCTCGTCCTCTCGTGTGCGGACACTCCTTGGCAACCTCGAACGCCTCGGCGCCGCCAACGCCGTAGTGACCTCGCTCGCGCCCGACGCCGTCCGCGACCGCTTCCCCGAGTTTTTTGACCTTGTGGTAGTCGATGCCCCCTGCTCGGGCGAGGGGATGTTCCGCAAGTACGAGAACGCCGCCGCCGAGTGGTCGCCCGCCGCCGTGACCGCCGCCGCCGAGCGCGGACGGCACATTCTCTCCTCCGCCGCGGCCACCGTGGCCGAGGGCGGATATCTCCTGTATTCCACCTGCACCTTTGCCGAGGAGGAGAACGAGGAGAACGTGACGGCCTTTCTGGCCGCGCACCCCGATTTTTCTCTCGTGCCCGTTTCCGAGCGCGTGAGGCTTGTGACCGCCGACGGCATCGTCCGCGCAGGACGGCCCCCCTCGATCGCGCTCTCGCGCCGCTTTTATCCGCACAGGGCGGCGGGCGAGGGGCAGTTCCTCGCGCTTTTGCGCCGTGAGGGCGGCCGCCGCCGCGAGCTTGCGGTAAAGGCACCGCCAAAGCCCGACCGCCGCCAAGAGGCCGAGGTGCGCGCCGCGCTCACCGACCTTTTGGGAGCCCCCTTTGAGGCCCCTCTCTTTACGGTGGGCGAGGGGTGGTACACGCCCCCCGCGAGGCTTCCCCTGCCGCCCCCCGCGGTTCTTCGTGCCGGGGTGGCGCTCGGCACGCTCACAGGGCGTACCTTTCTGCCTCACCACCACGCCTACACGGCGCTCGGCTCGGCCTTTTGCCGTAAGGTCATGCTCTCGGCCGACGACGAGCGATGTGCCGCCTACCTGCACGGCGAGGAGATCGCCGCCCTTGGCGAGCGCGGCTTTGCCGCCCTCCTCATTGAGGGCGCCCCGACGGGCGGCGTCAAGCTCTCGGGCGGCGTGGCCAAGAACCACTACCCCAAGGGCCTCAGAACAATGAAATAACAAAAAGCCACCGCAACGCGGTGGCTTTTTTATTACGCGGAGGGACATCCTCCGAAAACGGAAGCGCAGACACTTGCCACTCTTCCGCCGAGATCCGAACGGCTCCGCCGTCCGCCCTGCGGGTTTCGACTTCGCTGCGCTCCGCTCAAGATGACACGGCGGAGGGAGCAACGCCTTATGGCGCGGTTTTAGCCCCGCTCGCGGAGAGAATTTCGAGCAGAAATTGCCGATCGTGACCCGAAGGCGTATTCCTCATACGTCGAGGGGAGGGAGCGGTGATTTATGCCGAAATTATCCCGCGAGGGAGATCTTGACGATGCCCACGGTGGTATCATCGCGCTCATTGCGCGAGACGGCCTCGGCCACGATGCGCGTGGCGAGGGCTTCAAGATCGGCGCCCTCCTCCTCGGCCAGCAGCGCAATGAGCCAGGCAGGATCCTCGTTTTCGGGAGCGATGCCGTCCGAGAGCATGACGAGGATATCCCCCTCGCGCACCTCCACGTTGATGCGCTCGGCATCGGGGGTCTTCATAAGACCGAGAGGCATGGTGCGTGAGCGCACGCGGAACACCTCGGGCCCGCGCTTGATATAGGAGGGGGCGGCGCCGCTTTTCACAAAGGTGGCGCTTCCGTAAACGAGGTCAAAGGCCAGCATGTCCACCGTGGCAGAGCACTCGTCCTCCCGTGTTCTCACAAGGTTGTTGAGCATGCGGAGCGCCGTTGCGCGGCCGCACCCCGCCTCCAGCATGCCCGAAAGGAACTCCACCGAGACCGAGGCGGCGCGCCCTGCGGCCTCACCGCTGCCCATGCCGTCCGAGAGCAGAGCGTAAAAGCTGTCCTCCGCCGTCTCAAAGAAGCGGAGGCGGTCACCCGAGGTCTCGCCTGCGGTGCGGGGAACCCCCGCCGCGGCGGTCTCTACGGCAAAGCGGCGGCGGGAGCGCATCGTGAGGGTGGCCACCCCATCGCCGACGGCAAGCTCCGGCTCTGTAAAGCGGCAGCCGAGCAGCTCCTCGGCCGCGGCGTGAAGGAGGGGCGCTCCGCGCTCAAGGAGGGCGCCGTCCTCGCAGGCGGCGGCCACGCGCTTCCCTCGCGCACCGTAGACCGCCACGCTGATCTCGGGCAGCTCGCGCTCCAGGAGGGCGGCAAGGCGGGCGGCGGTGTCGGGATCGGGGGCGGCCTCCCGGCGGTCGCCCTCGGCGGCCTCGGTCAGAACGCGCGAGAGCATGGCGTAATCGTGCGAGAGGAATTCGTTGCGGTCGCCGCGGTGGCGCCGAAGGCACAGCGAGGCGCATTCCTCGCGGATCTCGTCAAGGATGGTTTCGATCTTCGGGCAGCCGCTGCGAAGCTCGGGCGGCAGGGTGTCTCTTGAGATCTTCCCGGTTTTCCTTAGGGTGCCCGCCAGCGCGTAGACCGATTTTTCCGCCACTCGCTCACCCTGCTCCCAGCACCGCACGCGGTTGGAGCAGGTGGCACAATGCCGCGCGCAAACCTTTTCGCACTCAACAAAATACTCGGCGGCGGCGGGGCGGCGCGTCTCGTCCGAGAGACGGTAAAACATGCCCGAAAGCGAGGAAAGCGCCGTACCGAGGCGGGAGAGCCGATCGCCCTCACCCTCGCGGCGGCGTGCGCCTTCCTCGGCGGCCTCACGGCGGCGGCGAAGGGACAGCTCGGCGGTGTCGGGATCGCGCGAGGGAAGGAGCCGACCGAGCACAGGAGCGCCGATAAGCACAACCACACAGCACTCAGGCGCAAAGCTCAAAAAGCCGGAGAGGCCGCCCGCGTAGGCGGAGAAGCCCACAGCGCCGAGGGTGCCGACAAGGAGCGCCGGCAGAGTGCCGTAAGGAAAAAGGAGGCCCGCAAGCACACCGAGAAGGGCATACGCAGGGGCGGCAGTCAAGGAGCCGATCAGCCCAAGGGAAAGGCCGACCACCCCCGCCCGCGGCGCGCCAAGCCTCCGCGCGACAAAGAGCGTAACGCCGACCGCAAAGAGCGAGAAGAAGGAAAGCCCAAAGAGCGAAAGCGGCAAAAGGGCGTAGGCAAGCGAGACAAGGAGCGAGAGCGCCGCAAGCTCAGTGAGCGGTGTTGTCCTCCCCAAGGTGGGACGGGCGCGGCCAAGGACCGAGGTGTGCGTAAAGGGCGCGTCATACACCGCGCCGTAAAGGAGGGTGAGGACGGTGGGCGCCAGCACCGAGGCCGCAGAAAAAAAGAGGGCGTAGGTCGTCACCCCAAAAAAGAGAAGCTCGTAGCCGGCAAGCCCCGCCCCCACGAGCGCCGCCACCATAACGCGCACGCCGCGCCCCTCGCTGAAAAGGGCCTCGGTCACGGGAAAGAGGGCGCGCCGCGGCACAGGGAGCGAGACAAGGACACGGAGGAAAAAGAGGCCGAGGTACGCCGTGATGTAAATGCCCGCCACCGCGCCCAGAGAGACGGCACCGAGGATCGCACCGAGGAGGCAGGGCACGCACCGCTGTCGGCGGGCGGCAAGGTAGGCAAAGGCAAAGGGGTAAGCTCCCGCCGCAAGGTGAGCACGGGAGAGGAGCATCGCCACACCGAACACCAGGGCATCGTGCAGGATCTCGGCACCGCGCCCCTCCTTCCTGCCGCACAGCTCGGGGAAAAGGGCCGCGAATACCCCGCGCGAGGGTGGGGGCAGGGTCGCCGCTTTTGCAGTTTCTCGGATATCCATAGGTCAAACCTCCGCAAAATCAAGTTTTCCCTTTCATTATACACGTAAGCGCGCGGGGAAGCTGTCGCACCCTGTCCGCACATCTCGGCTTTTTTAGCAGAAGCGGCAGGCCCCGTGCCGAGGGGTGGCGAAGGAGGGCAAAAAAAGCAAACTTCCCTCGCTCATCTTGCATAATTTCCGCGTCTGTGATAGAATACATGTGACCGCCTCCGCATAGAGATGTAGGAGCCGCCACGGCGGCACTCCCACGGAGGTGCGTATATGAACGAACACAGCGGGGCTCCCCTGCCCCTTTTCGGGCGGCGGGCGGCGCTCCTTTGCAATCTTTCCGCCCTGGTCTCCAATTACCGTGCGGTGCAAGGCCGACTGCGGGAGGTGGGCGCCTTGCCCATTTGTGTGGTCAAGGCCAACGCCTACGGCCATGGCGCCGCCGCTGTTGCCACCGCCCTCGCCGCCGCGGGGGCTGACCGCTTTGCGGTGGCCGACCTTGGCGAGGCGCTCTCGCTGGCTCCCCTCCTTGCCGGGCGCGAGATCCTGGTGCTGGGCTATACCCCACCCGAGGCCGCCCCCCTTGCGGCCGAGGCGGGCATCACCCTCACGGTTGCCGATGCCGCTTGTGCGAAAGCGTTTTCTCAAACGCTTGGAGGCCGCCGCCTGCGCGTGGCGGTCAAGCTGAACAGCGGCATGAACCGCGCAGGGTTTTCGCTCCTTCCCTGTGACTTTGACGATACCTGCCGCCGTGTGGCGGCGATTGCGGCCGACGGCCGCCTTTGCCTTACCGACGTGTATTCGCACTTGGCCGATGCCGATGAGGGGCTCACTCCCTCGGTGCGGCGGCAGGCGGGGCGCTTCCGCGCGGCGCTTATGGCACTCTCGCGGCTGGGGGTGGCACCGCGCGCCCACCTCTCCGCCACAGCGGGGATCGCCGCGGGGGGCGCCTTTGGCCTTCCCTACGCGCGCGTGGGGCTGGCTCTTTACGGCTATGGGCCGCAGGGGGCCGATCTTCCGCCCCTCTTGCCCGTCTCACGCCTTGTGGCGCGCATTTTTCAGGTATATTCCCTTCCCGGAGGTGAGGCCGTGGGCTACGGCGGCACCTACCGCACAAAAAAGCGCGAGACCGTGGGGATGCTCACCCTCGGCTATGCCGACGGCCTGCCGCGCGCTGCCACGGGGGCCTCTGTACGGGTGGCGGGGGTGCCGTGTCCCCTCATCGGGCGCGTGTCCATGGATGCGGCGGCCGTCCTTTTGACGGGGATTCGGCGCCGCGATGCGACGCACGCCACGGTCTTTGGCGAGGTGGCCGAGGACCTGCCCCGCCTTGCCGAGGTCGCGGGCACCATTCCTTATGAAATTTTAGCACGGCTGGGGCCGAGAATAGACAGGAAGTATTTTTATGCTGACGACAACGGGAATTCTCATTCTGAATAAGGGCGAGGGGATGTCCTCGCAGGCGGCGGTCACGCGGGTGCGCCGTCTTTTCGGTGCGGCCAAGGCGGGGCACACGGGCACGCTTGACCCTATGGCCACGGGCGTTTTGCCGATCCTGCTCGGCCGTGCCACCGCTGCCTCCGAGTTTTTGCTCACAGGGGACAAGCATTATTCTGCCGACCTGCGCCTTGGCATCACGACCGACACCGAGGACACGAGCGGCACCGTCACCTCATCCTACGGCGGCCCTCGGCCGCCCCTTGACGCGGTACGGGCGGCGGCCGAGCGCTTTCTTGGCGACTACGACCAGATCCCGCCGATGTACAGTGCCTTAAAGCAGGGCGGCCGCAAGCTGTGCGACCTGGCCCGCGCGGGCGTGGTGCTGGACCGCGAGCCGCGCCGCGTGGTGATCCGCCACCTCTCGGTGGAGGCGCTCCCTTCGGGCGATTTTCGCCTTGACGTCGTCTGCTCAAAGGGCACCTACATCCACACGCTCTGCGCGGACATCGGCCGCGCCCTCGGCACAGGTGGCGTGATGAGCGCCCTTTGCCGCTGCGAGGCGGCAGGCTACACGCTGGCCGAGGCTCATACCCTTGACGAGCTTTGCGAAATGACAGACAAGGAGCGCACCGCCTGCCTCCTGCCGGTCGAGAGCGTCTTTGAAAAGGCCCCCATCCTCTCGCTTCCCCCGTTCTTTGCGCGCCTTGCCCACGCAGGGTGCGAGATCTATCTTCGCAAGGTTGGCGCCGACCTTCCCCTTGGCACGCGCGTCCGCCTTTACGATGAGGAGGGCTTCTTTTCGCTCGGTGAGGTGCGCGAGTACCCCGACGGCCCCGCGGCCAAGCCGATCCGCGCCTTCCGTTAAGTTTTCTTTACAAAGCACCGAATTCTTGGGGATGCGCGGTAAAAACTGCCGCAAAAACGCCCGACATACAAAAGAGTTGGCCGCCAAAGGGCGGCGGAAAGGACAAGCCATGGCAAAGCCAAGCTTTACGAGCGAGCAACGCACCGCGATCGACACGCGCGACCGCACGCTTCTCGTTTCGGCGGCGGCCGGCTCGGGCAAAACGGCCACCCTTACGGGGCGCATCATTGCCTCGCTCCTTGATGAGAGCCGCCCCAAAACGCTCTCGCGCCTGCTCGTCGTTACCTTTACCGTGGCGGCCGCAGGGGACATGCGCGAGAAGATCTCTCGCGCGCTTGACGAGGCCATAGAGGCCGATCCGCACAACGCGCGCCTTCTCCGTGAGCGGATGCTCCTGCCCTCGGCGGAGATCTCCACGATCGACAGCCTTTGCAACCGCCTTTTGCGCCGCCACGCCGAGGAGGCGGGGGTAGCCGCCTCCTTCCGCATCCCCGACCCGGCCGAGGACGCGCTTCTTTCGCAAAGGACCATGGAGGATCTTCTTGCCGAGCTTTATGCGGGTGAGGTCGAGGGCATTGGCCTTTCCGAGTTTCTCACGCTCTCGGACACGCTGACCTCGGCCAAGGGGGAGGACGCCCTCGGCGAGATCCTTTACGGCCTCTACCTTGACCTTTTGCACGACGTGCGCGGCATCGCGGCTCTCACCGCGGCCACCGACCGTTATGCCTCCATGGTGGGAGTTCCCTTCCCCGAGACCGAGCTTGGAGCTATGGCGACCAAGATCTCGGGGCGCAAGCTCTCCGACCGGCTCTCTCTCCTTACCGAGACGCTCGACCGCCTCTCTCCCGACGAGACCTTGGGCAAGCGCTTTGAGTACGCCAAAAAGCTTGCGTCGCTCACGGAGGATTTCCTCGTGGGACTTGAGACGGGCGACCTCGATTGCGCCGTGCTCTCGCTTTCCAAGCTCGACAGGATCCCCTCCGCCTCAAAAAACGCCTCCGAGGCCGACCGCGCGCTGACGCCGCTGTGCCGTGACCTGCGCGCCCTGATGAAGGAGACCTACGAGGACTACTTCTCTCTCTGTGAAAAAGAGACCGACGCCGTCTGCCGCCGCCTTTCCGACCTTTCCGACCTCCTTTTCCGCGTTCTCACCGTCTTTGACGGCCGCCTCTCTCTCGAAAAAGCGCGCCGCCGCCTCTGCTCCTTCTCGGACGTGACGCGCAAGGTGCACTCTCTCCTTGTCGAGGACGGCAAGCCCACCGCCACGGCACGCGCCATCGCGGCAGGATACGATCAGATCTACATCGATGAATTTCAGGACGTCAACGCCCTGCAGTACGAGATCCTTTCGGCGCTCTCGACGGGGGACAACCTCTTTATGGTGGGTGACGTCAAGCAAAGCATCTACGGCTTCCGCCACGCCGACCCCTCGATCTTTGCCACCCTGCGCCGTACCTATCCCGCGCTCAGCGAGGCGAAGGACGGCCCCGCCTCCCACTTTTTCACGCGCAATTTCCGCTGCGATGCGCCCGTTGTACGCTACGCAAACGAGGTGACAGGGACGCTCTTCCGTCTCGCGGGACGGACGGTCGAATACCGCGACGAGGACGACCTCGTCTTCTCGAAGCTCGCCCCCACGGGCGAGGAGCCCGTGCGTACCCTGGTCTTTGAAAAGGCCGCCCCGCTGTCGGGGGGGGAGGAAGGCGCCGAGGAGGGCGCCACGGTAGGCGAGGACGAGGTGAGCGCCGTGGCGGCCGAGATCCGCCGTCTGCTTGAGGTCGGACGGAAGAACAACGGTGAGCCGATCCGCCCCCGTGACATTGTTCTGCTTTTCCCGGCGCGGAGCGCCATGCCGCCCTTTGTGGAGGCGATCTCCCCCATTTGCAGGGTGACGACCGACCTTGACGGCGACTTTTTCCTCTCGCCCGAGGTGCTTCTCGCCTTCTCGCTTCTCAACGTCATCAACAATCCGCGGCGTGACATCTACCTCGCCGCTGTCCTGCGCTCCCCCGTGTTCGGGTTTACGGTGGACGAGCTGGCGCTCATCCGCCACAGCGACAAGGCCGCCCCCACGCTCTACGATGCCCTTCTTTCCTACCTTGAAGCCCACCCCGACTTCCGCAAGGGCCGCCGCTTTGCCGAACGCCTCTCGTCCTGGCGCCGCGTGGCCGAGGGGGACACCGTCGGGAGCCTTTTGCTTGCGGTCTATCACGATGCGCGTCTCCTTTCGCTCTCGGGCGAGGGGTGTGACGAGCATCACGACAATCTCTACCGCCTCTACGAGTACGCGCGCTCCTTTGAGGGGACGTCCTACGCGGGGCTTTACAGCTTCCTCTCCTACGTCAACACCGCCATCGAGGAGCGAAAGACGATCCTCACCCCCGCTGCCGAGGGCGAGGAGGACGCCGTCACCTTCATGACCGTTCACAAATCCAAGGGGCTTGAATTCCCCGTGGTCTTTCTCTGCAATACCGAGCGGCAGTTCCGCCACCCCGGCCTTACGACAAGTTTTCTTTACGATAAGGAGTTTGGCCCCTGCACGCCCCTACCGAGCGCAAACGGTCTTGCGCTCTGCCGCCACCCGCTTTACCAGCTGTTCCGCTATCGTGAGCGCCTATCGACCGCCGAGGAAAAGATCCGCCTTTTGTACGTGGCCCTGACGCGCGCGCGGGAGCGCCTGTACGTCACGGGCTCCTGCCGCAAGCTTTCCTCGCGCATCGACCGTGCCGAGGAGCTGCTCCTGCTCCCCAAAGAGTGGAACATTCTCGAGTGCGGCGATTGGCTGACCTGGATCCTTGCGATGCGCGCCAAGGTGAGCGATCCCTACCTCACGCTCACCCCGCGCGACGAGGGGGCGCCCCAAAAGCCGAGCGCGACCGTGCCCATGATGCCCGACCATGCCGTGGATACGGAAGTCGGGGCCGGCGATGCCGTGACCGCCGAGGACCGCGATGCTGACCGTCTCTCTTTTGAGCTTGCCCATCGCCTTTCCTTCGTCTATCCCGAAAAGGCGATGACCGACCTGCCCGAAAAGCTCTCGGTCTCACGCCTGTCTCCTGCCGTTCTTGACGGCGCCGACGGAGAGGCCGAGACCCCCGCCGCGGTACCCGAAGCCTTTACGCCGCACGTGCCTGCGTTTCTTTCTGGCACACACCGTGACGAGGCGGCCCTGGCCGGCACCGCCACCCACCTTTTTTTGCAGTTTGCCGACTTTCCGCGCCTCGTTTCCGAGGGCGCCGAGGCCGAGCTTTCCCGCCTGGTCTCCGAGCGCTACCTCAGCGAGGAGGATGCCCGCCGTGTGCGCCTTGACGAGGTGACGGCCTTTGCCGCTTCTCCCCTCTTTGCCCGCATCCTCGGCGCCCGCCGCGTACGGCGCGAGCTGCGCTTTCACGCCCTGCTCCCTGCCGCCGATTTCACAAAAGACGAGGAAGCCAAGCGCGCGCTTTCCGACCGCACGATTCTCGTCCAGGGCGTGTGCGACTGTGTGATCGAGGAGGAGGACGGATACCTGCTCATCGACTACAAGACCGACCGCACTCCGCGCGACCGTGAAGCGGCGCGACGGCTGCTTTGTGAGCGCCACCGCGCCCAGCTTTCCTATTATGCCGCCGCCTGTGAGCGCATGTACGGCACCCCGCCGAAGGGCGTTCTCATCTATTCCCTCGCCCTCGGCGAGAGCCTTGAGGTAACATAGCGCAAGGCCCGATATGGGCCTTGCGCTATCCTTTTCCTGCAAAGCAGGGCCTTCTCCGCCCTCACATATCAAAAAGAGCAGACACAAGCGTGTCTGCTCTTTTTGGTTTTGGTTTACTGGGCATCAAGCACCCGAAGAACCTCAGTGACCATGGGGTCGGAGGCGTACTTGTCGAGCGTTGCAAAGTGGCGGTAGACCTCGGCGGCCGAGGCCTGCTCGCCAAATCTTGCCGACTGCGCGACAAAGTCATAGGTGTCATCGCCCACCGTGACGTAGTATTTATAGACCAGCTCACCGTTCAGGTTCTGCGCCGTCAGCTCCTCGGCAGAGAAGACTACGGAGTAGTTGAACGAGGTCACGGTACGGCCGTCCACGGTGGTGCGCTCGTAAACGCCCACGGGAACGGGGTCCTTGCCCGTAACGGTGTTCAGGCCCTCGATCTTTCCCGTCTCGGCGTTGTAGGTGAACTCCAGCTTTGCGTGGCTCTCGTCGGCACCCGCCGCGTAGATCCTGGCGCCAAAGGTGATAGCACCCCCGGCCGCGAGAGTCTCAAGAAACTCGGTGTTCACGTCAAACACGGCACGCACACCGGCACGGTTGGCCGCGGTGGCGCCCGAATGCACGCGGACCTGGTACCCGGCGAAGGTGACGGCGCTGTAAGCCTTCAGGATCTTATCGGTGTACGAGGCAACCACAGCCCTGTTCTGGGCAAAGGCGGGGTTGAATCTTTCAACGATGTCACGCGCCGCAGGCTCAAAGGCGACGGGGTCCACGCCCTGAAGGACGGAGACGTCCATACCCACAAGCTTGGCAAGCGCGAGGAACTGACGGTTGAGGTCGGCATCGTTTGTCAGCGTGAGGGACAGCGTGTCGTAGTAGCACTCGCCCACCGTCTTGTCGTAGCGCGCCTGAAGCTCCTTTTTGGAGACGTTATCGGTCAGACGGACGTCCGCAAACGCCCGGTAGACTACGGCCTTCTGAGC
>JAZRAU010000099.1:0-11761 GCA_045634705.1 Eubacteriales bacterium
CATTTTACAAGACCAAGAAAGAAAAAACGCCACAGGGTGGCGTTTTTTCTTTCTCCCCCGCGGATCGCGGCGCGGAGAAATTGTGCAAGACTATACGCACCGAGAAACCGAGGCGCAGGCGTAGCATTTCCCTCGCGGAGATAAAAGCGTGCAGATCAAGGCGCACCGAGAAACCGAGGCGCAGGCGTACTCACGTACGTCAAGCCGAGTATCGCAGGCGCAACGCCGTATTACGGAATTTATGCCGCCGCCAGGGTGCCGGAGAGGGTGAGGACGGCAATACCCGGCTCCACCGTAAACTCGCCGGTCACGGGATCCTGCGTGAAGGTGGCGGCGGGTACAGTGATGGCACCGGGGAGGGTCGTGAACTCGCCTGTCGTCTCATTGTAGGTGTAGCCCGTCCCCGCGGTGAGGGGGGCACCGTCCAGCGTAACGAGGAGGGCGGTGAGGGGAGGCGTGAGGGTGTCGCTCACAATGGCGTTGTCCGTGGCGACCACGGGGGCGGCGCCGTAGTTCCTGAGGGTCAGCGTATAGGTGACGGGGTCTCCGCAGGTGACGGTCAGGGGCTCCATTTCCTTGGTAATGGTGAGGTCGGCCTCGACGTCAGCGGTAATGGTGGCGGTTGCGAAAACGGTTTCGCAAACACCGCCGCCCGTCACGGTGACGGTATTGGTGACGGCGGCGCCGTCGCCAAGGGGCGCGTACGCGTTGAGGGTGGCGGCGTACACAAGGGTGGCGTTGCCGCCGACAGGCACCGCGATGCCCTCAAAGGTCACGCCGTCCTCGTCGGTCACAGTGGGGGGCGCTTGCAGAACGCCGTTCACGTAATACTGCACCGAGCCGTCCACGTAATCGAGGGGGGTGAGGGTGCCCGTGCCGAAGGCGTACGCGCCAAGATTGTCCGACACGGCGGCGGCCGTGATGGGTGTGTCGCCCGTGTTCACAAGCGAGACGATATAGGTGACGACGTCACCCGCGCCGTAGGTGGGAAGAACGGCGGTCTTTGTGACGGCGAGGGAGGAGGTCACTTCTCCCCGCACAATATTGGAAAGCGTCACGGTCCCACGGTAGGTGAGCGACGCCTGATTTTCAATGATAGCCATACATAGTTCCTTTCTTTCGGGGGTTTGCGGACTTTTCAAGATGAGCCGCGGCGAAAGACATAAAAATTCATCGCCAAGGGGTTATCGGTTCAAGTCCATTTCGGCTACCCCTCTATTAGGGTATGGCGGTGGGGCGCCGCCTGCCCCCCTGTCCTCATTTTTATCTTGCTTTTTTTGGGGCGTTGTGTTATAATACGCATAACTATCCGTTTTACTATTCTTTAACTCTTCAGTACAAGAAAGGAGAGAGAGCAAAATGAAGATCATCGTTATCGGGGCCGGCACAGTCGGCAGTGCGATCTGCACCCAGCTGGCGGGCGAGGGGCACAACCTGACCGTTGTTGATACCGACGCCGCCCTGCTCTCCGAGCTTTCCAATACCACAGACGTGTTCAGCGTGGTCGGCAACGGGGCGGACACCAGTGTCCTGCGCCGCGCGGGAGTGGAGCATGCCAACCTTGTGATCGCGGTCACGGCGGGAGACGAGCTGAACATTCTTGCCTGCACAGCGGCAAGGAAGCTGGGAGCACACCACACGATCGCCCGCGTACGCAACCCCGAATACACCGAGCTTTTGCAGCTTTTGCGGGGCGAGATGAGCCTCTCGCTCACCATTAACCCCGAGCTGGCCGCCGCTAAGGAGATCTTCCGCATGCTGCGCTTCCCCGCCGCCGCGAAGATCGACCTTTTCTGCCGCGGACGGGTGGAGCTTGCCGAGTTTGTCGTTACCGAGGGCTCTCCGCTTTCGGGCGTGACACTGAACGAGCTGCGCGCGCGCCTTGAGATCGGGTTCCTCGTTTGCGGCGTTCTGCGTGACGGTGTGACGTATATCCCCTCGGGTGATTTCCGTCTGGAGGCGGGCGACCTCATCTGCGTGACGGCGCCCGAGCGTGACATTACAGGATTCTTCAAGGCCGTGGGCCTTTACCGCAACCCCGTCAAGAACGTGCTTATCGTGGGGGGTGGCCGCGTCACCTATTACCTGGAAAAGCTCCTGGCCGAGGGGCACATCTCCTCGACCGTCATTGAAAAGGACAAGGACCTCTGCCACGAGCTGGCCGCGGCCTACCGCTGTACGGTGGTGTGCGACGACGGCAGCAAGCAGGAGACCCTCTCGGAGCAGGGGCTGGAGCGCACCGACGCGTTCCTTGCCCTTTCCGACGTTGACGAGGAGAACGCCATTGTATCACTCTACGCCAAGACACAGGGTGTGCCGAAGATCGTTACGATGATCTCACGCATCTCCTACATCGACTTCTTCAAGAGTGCGGGGCTTGAGAGCATCGTCTCCCCGAAGTCCTCGACCACCGCGCCAATTTTGCGCTACGTGCGCGCGCTCGCCCACGCTGAGGACTCGGACATCGAGACGCTCCATAAGCTGATGGACGGCACGGTGGAGGCCTTGGAGTTCATTGTCAAGGAGGAGGTCGAAGGCCTTACCGACGTGCCCCTGCGCGAGGTCTCGCTCCGCCGCGGCGTTCTCGTTGCTTGCATCGTGCATGAGAACGAGGTCACGATCCCGACGGGCGCCGACTGCATCCGCCGCGGTGATACCGTGGTGGTTGTCACCACGAGCGACCAGCGCATGGACAGCATTGGAGACGTTTTGAAATAATGAATTACCGCATGCTCGGATACCTTTTCGGTGTCCTTATGACGATCGAGGCCGCCCTTCTTCTCCTTCCGCTCCTCGCGGCGGCGGTGTACGGAGAGTCGGTCCTCCCCTTCCTTTACACCATGGCGATCCTGCTCGGTGTGGCCCTGCCGCTGATCCTTGCGCGGCCGAGGAAAAACCTCCGCTTTTTTGCGCGTGAGGGCTTTGTCTGCGCCGCGGGAACCTGGATCTTGCTCTCGCTTTTCGGGGCGTTGCCCTTCCTGTTCAGCGGGACGATCCCCCACTACGTTGACGCCGTTTTTGAGACGGTCTCGGGCTTTACGACCACAGGGGCCACGGTCCTTTCCTCGGTGGAGGGGCTGCCGCGGGGGATCCTGCTTTGGCGGAGCCTTACCCACTGGGTGGGGGGTATGGGAGTCCTTATGTTTATGCTGGCCATTCTCCCGTCGGACAACAGCCGCTCCATGCACCTGCTCCGCGCGGAGGTGCCGGGCCCCACGAAGGGCAAGATCGTGCCGAAGCTCCGCCAGACCGCGCTCATTCTCTACGGCATTTACGTTGCCCTGACCGTTCTTGAGATCCTCGCCCTGCTGATAGCGGGATTCCCCTTTTACGATGCGCTGGTCTCTGCCTTTGCCACGGCGGGCACGGGTGGCTTCTCGGTCAAGGACAGCTCGATCATGGCGTACCAAAACCCCGCCGCCGAGTGGATCATTGCCGTGTTCATGCTGCTGTTCGGCGTGAACTTTAACCTCTACTTTTTCCTGCTCATCGGCAAATTCCGCGACGTCCTCAAAAACGAGGAGCTGCGCGTTTATCTTGCCGTGCTTCTTTTGGCCACGGGAACCGTGCTCCTCAACACACGCTCGCTGTTTGAAAGCTTTGGCGAGGGGCTGCGCGCCGCCTTCTTCCAGGTGACGAGCGTCATCTCCACCACGGGCTTTGCGACAGCCGACTTCAATACCTGGCCGATGCTTTCCAAGACCGTGCTTCTCCTTCTGATGATCCTCGGTGCCTCGGCTGGCTCGACCGCCGGCGGCATGAAGATCTCCCGCGTTATGATCCTTGTGAAAAACGCGGGGCGTGAGCTGCGCCACATTCTGCGACCGCGCTCGGTCAACGTAACGCGTCTTGAGGGCGTGGCCCTCCCCGAGGAGACGGTGAGAAGCACCTCGAACTACCTTGTCCTTTACGTTCTGACCTTCCTTGCGGGGGCGCTCCTCCTCTCGGTGGACGGCGCCTCAGCCGAGACGACGCTCACGGCCTCCCTCACCTGCCTCAGCAACGTGGGGCCGGGGCTTGGCGCCGTTGGGCCTATGGGCAATTTTGCAGGTTTTTCCGCCCTTTCTAAAATCGTCTTGTCGCTTGAAATGCTGATCGGCCGTTTGGAGATTCTGCCTATGCTGATCTTCTTCACCCCGTCGACCTGGAAAAAGATGTAAGGTTTTCTTTGCAAATCACCATGGGCGCCGTGGCCCGTTCCCGTGTCGGCGGTGCTGAGGAGCAAGCCCCTTTCTGCCAAGCCGGGCGCCCCCCTGGGTTAAGGGGGGCGCTTTTCGTCAGCCGAATGCTCCGCGAATTTCCCGCCAAGTATTGACAAGGCGGGCGCGCGCGAGTATAATGAGTACATAACGAAGAGTAAGAGCCGTTGCGTGAAGTGCCGAGGGGACGGGGAGTTGCCGTTCGGACGAAGGTGTCACCACCGCGGTAACGGTTCTGCATCCCGCTTCCGACAGACAGAGAGCTATCCTCTTTTTCCGCCGAGATCGGGAAAGGAGGATTTTTATGTCTTTTGAGTCATCACCCCACCCGAAAAGCGGGCGGGGGCATTGGCAGCGCCACACGCGCCGGCTGTGTCTTGCGGCACTCCTTGCGGCTTTGTCCTTTCTCCTTGGGTACGTTGCCAAGGCGATACAGGGCGAGGCGCCCGTCCGCTTTACGGTGGAGGGGCTTCCCCTTGTGTTTGCAGGGCTTACGCTCGGCCCTCTCGTAGGGGCGGCGGTCGGTGTGTGTGCCGATCTCCTCTCCTGCC
The DNA here is from genome assembly GCA_045634705.1 of Eubacteriales bacterium. GTDB lineage: Bacteria > Bacillota > Clostridia > Oscillospirales > CAG-272 > UBA1740. Next base: position 4,751 of record JAZRAU010000099.1, read on the forward strand.
TTCTCGCGGGCATGGCGCCCCTGCCCCTCATTTCGGTGGGGGCGGCGGCCGTTGGGCTTGTGCCGGGGGTCATTACGCTTGTCTGCGGACGACGGGGCGAGTACCGCACGGCGCCGTCCTTCCCTTTTATTCTGCTTCTTGACGGGGCGGCCCACGCGGTCGGCTCGGTAGCGATCAAGAGCATGGCTCTTTCGCTCTTTACCGAGGTAGGCTTTTTCACCCTACTTTGGCCGCGGCTCCTCATCTATCTCCTTGTGGTGGGGCTGGAATCCTATCTTCTCTATATGCTCATGCGCTCGGACGCCGTACGGCACGAGCTGGAAAGGTTACTGAAATGACGTTTGAAGAAACTATGGCTTACATTCACGCCACCGAGTGGCAGGGGAGCCGCCCGGGGCTGTCCCGCATCCGTGAGCTTTGCCACGCCCTCGGCGACCCACAGAAGAAGCTGCGCTGTATCCACGTGGCGGGCACCAACGGCAAGGGCTCGACCAGCGCAATGCTGGCGGCCGTCCTGCGCGCCTCGGGCTACCGCACGGCGCTGTTCACCTCGCCCTACATCTACCGCTTCGGTGAACGGATGCAGATCGGCGGAGTACCGATCCCCGACAAGGCGCTTTGCCGCATTATGGACAAGGTGCGCCCCCACGCCGATGCCATGGCCGATAAGCCGACCGAGTTTGAGCTGATCACCGCCGCCGCCTTCCTTTGGTTCTTTGAGGAGGGCGTGGACGTTGCCGTGATCGAGGTGGGGCTTGGCGGACGGCTGGACGCCACCAACGTGATCGAGGCTCCTCTCCTTTCGATCGTGACGGGCATCTCGCTCGATCACACCGCTATCCTCGGTGACACCGTGGAGGCGATCGCGCACGAAAAGGCGGGCATCTTCAAGGCGGGCGCCCCCGTGGTGGTGGGTGACGTCACCCCCGCGGTGCGAGAGGTGCTGGCTGGCGAGGCGGCCGAGCGAGGCTGTGCCATCGACTTCCTGAGAGCCGATGCGGTGCAGATCCACGAGACAACGCCAAGCGGCACGCGCTTTTCCTACGGTGCGTGGGAGGACGTCACGATCCCCTTTGCCGCCGTCTATCAGCCGAAGAACGCCTCCCTTGCGCTCCTTGCGGCGGATGCACTGCGAGAGGCGGGCCTGGAGCTTCCCGAAAAGGCGGTGCGCCACGGCCTTGCCAACGTTTTCTGGCCCGCGCGGTTTGAGTATTTCCGCCACGCGCCCGACGTGGTGTTTGACGGCTCTCACAATCCCGAGGGGATCGCCGCCGCCGCCGAGAGCATCCGCCGCCTTTACCGCGGCAGGATCCTGCTTCTCACGGGCGTGATGCGCGACAAGGATTACACCGCGATGATCGAAACCCTCACCCCTCTCTGCGAGCGCGTCCTCTGCGTGCGCCCCGATAACCCCCGCGCCCTCCCCGCCGAGGAGCTTATGGCGGCGTGGCAGGCGGGCGGTGCCGAGGCCACAGCCTATCCCGATGTGCTTACGGCCATGGAGGCCGGCCTCTCTCTTGCTCGGCAAGAGCGGCTGCCGCTCTTCATTCTCGGCTCGCTCTACCTCTACCGCGAGGCGCTCGATGCCTTCGTGGAAGCTGACGGAAGGTAAAGATTACTTTGCATAAAACAAAAAAGACGACGGCCCTTCGCAAAAACGGGGGGCCGTCCTTTTTCTTGTGACGGCACGGGTGGGGGCGCGGTTTTTTCTTCATTTTCTCTTTACAATACAAGCCTTTTGTGGTACAATAAATACGCTTGCGGCTGCTTAGCCGAGCGAAGGGAGGGAGCGCTGTGCGCTTAGATAAGCTGTTCACGACCGTGGGGCTACTTTCCCGCCGGGAGTGTGCCGCTGCCGCAAAGCGCGGCCGTATTACGGTGAACGGCGCTGTGGTAAAGGCCCCCGATCTTTCGGTCGATCCCGAGCGCGATACGGTAACGCTTGACGGGGAGAGGGTGAACTACGCCCGTTACGCCTACCTTTGGCTCAATAAGCCGCGCGGCTACGTGAGCGCAACCGAGGATGCCCGCCTCCCCGTGGTGACAGAGCTGGTCCCGCCCGCCTACGCACGGCGCGATCTCTTTCCCTGCGGACGGCTGGACCGCGACACCGAGGGGCTTTTGCTCCTGACCGATGACGGCCCCCTCACCCACGCCCTGCTCTCCCCGAAGCGCGGCGTGCGAAAGGTGTACCGCTTTACGACCGAGGCACCCCTGCCTGCGGATGCCGAGGAGCGCCTTGGCGGGGGGATGACGCTGGGTGACGATAGATGCCGCCCCGCCGACCTTGCGGCCAACGCCGACCGCCTTGGCGGCACGGTGACACTGACCGAGGGCAAGTACCACGAGGTCAAGCGCATGATGGCGGCGCTCGGTGCGCCCGTTGTCACGCTGGAGCGCATTGCCTTTGCCGACATTCCCTTAGATGCCGCGCTTGCGCGCGGCGAGTGCCGCCCCGTGACCGAGGAGGAGTTAGCGATCCTCCGCGCGGCGGCGGGCACCGAAACCATTAGTAAAAAAGGAGAACCCCATGGACATCATTAAGATCCTTTCCGAGGAGCTGAATATTCCCGCCGAGCGCGTCGAAAAGACGGTGGCCCTCATTGACGAGGGCAACACGATCCCCTTCATTGCGCGCTACCGCAAGGAGGTCACGGGCAGTCTTGCCGACGTTGCCCTGCGCGCCCTCGACGACCGCCTTTCCTACCTCCGTAAGCTCGATGAGCGCCGCGAGGAGATCCGCTCGGCGATCGAAAACCAGGGCAAGCTGACCGACGAGATCACGCACGCTCTCTCGCTCGCCGTGACGCTTGTCGAGCTGGAGGACATCTACCGCCCCTACAAGCAGAAGCGTCGTACGCGCGCCTCGGTGGCGCGGGAGCGCGGTCTTGCGCCCCTCGCTGAGCTGATCCTTTCCCAGCCCGCGTCGCTTGACCGCCCGATCGAGGAGGAGGCGGCCGAGTACGTTGATGCCGAGAAGGACGTGCCGGATGCTGCGGCCGCCCTTGCGGGTGCCTCCGACATCATTGCCGAGGAGATCTCCGACTCGGCCGAGTACCGCAAAATGCTCCGTGACTTTGCCTTTGAGGCGGCGGAGCTTGAGACCCGTCTTACCGACGAGGAAAAGGAGAACACCAAGATCTACGCCGACTACGCTGAGTACCGCGAGCCCGTCCGCACCGTGAAGGGGCACCGCGTTCTGGCGATCACGCGCGGCGAGAAGGAGGAGTGCCTGAAGGTCACGATGACACTTGACCGTGACGCGGCGCTCGCCCCCCTCTACTCCCGCGTTATCACCGAAAAGGAGTCGCGGGCGGCCGCCCTTGTGCGCGCCGCCGCCGAGGACAGCTACGACCGTCTCATCTTCCCCTCGCTTGAGCGCGAGGTGCGCGCCGAGCTTTTTGACACCGCGAGTGAGGGCGCCCTCAAGGTCTTTTCCGACAACCTGCGCCACCTGCTCCTGGCCGCCCCCCTGAAGGGCAAGACCGTCCTCGGCTACGACCCCGGCTACCGTACGGGCTGTAAGCTGGCGGTGGTGGACAAGACGGGAAAGGTGCTGGACACCGCCGTCATCTATCCCACAAAGCCGCGCGAGGAGATCGACAAGAGCCGCCGCCTGGTCTTGAAGCTCATCAACACCTACGGCATTGACGTGGTGGCGATCGGCAACGGCACCGCCTCCCGCGAGAGCGAGGCCTTCATTGCCGAAACGCTGAAGGCGTGCGACCGCCGCGTGGCCTACACCATTGTCAGCGAGGCGGGTGCCAGCGTCTATTCGGCCTCCGAGCTGGCCGCCAAGGAGTTCCCCGACTTTGACGTGACCGAAAGGAGCGCCGTCTCTATCGCGCGGCGCCTGCAGGATCCCCTCGCCGAGCTTGTCAAGATCGACCCGAAGGCCATTGGCGTTGGGCAGTACCAGCACGATATGAAGCAAAACCGCCTCACCGAGGCACTGGACGGCGTGGTGGAGGACTGCGTGAACAGCGTGGGCGTTGACGTTAACACCGCCTCCTTCTCGCTCCTCTCGCACATCGCGGGCATCAACGCCACTGCCGCCAAGAACATTGTGGCCTACCGCGAGGAGAACGGCGAGTTCCGTAGCCGCGCCGCCATTAAAAAGGTGCCGAAGATCGGCGAAAAGGCCTTCCAGCAGTGCGCGGGCTTTCTCCGCGTTTCCGGCTCCTCCGAGGTCCTCGACAGCACGGGCGTCCACCCCGAGTCCTACGCCGTGGCGCGCGCCCTGCTCTCGGAGTTCGGCATGACCGAGGACGAGGTGAAGGGTGGCGGCATCTCAAGCCTGCGCGCCCTGGCCATGGCCCGCGGCACGGGGAAGCTGGCGAAGAAGTTGGACTGCGGCGAGCCGACGCTCCTTGACATCATCGGTGAGCTTGAAAAGCCCGGCCGCGATATCCGTGACAGCGCTCCCCCACCCGTGCTCCGCACCGATGTTCTGACGATTGACGATCTCTGTGACGGCATGGTGCTGACGGGCACCGTCCGTAACGTGGTAGATTTTGGCGCCTTTGTTGACATCGGCGTGCATGATGACGGCCTTTTGCACGTGTCCGAGATGAGCGACCGCTTTGTGAAGAACCCCTCCGACGTTCTGAAGGTCGGGGACGTCATTGAGGTCCGCATCAAGGGCGTGGACAAAAAGCGCGGGCGCATTTCGCTCACCAGAAAAACACCCCGGAGCTGAGGTTTTCTAATTTATTAGCAAAAATAAAAACACGCTTTTACCGCTTCTTTGGCAAAAGCGTGTTTTTTGTGCAAGATACACAAAAGGGATAAAGAAAGTTCATGGGGTTGCCCCCTTTGCAAAAAGAGTTTTTTCTGTTATAATAATAAGCGTAAAACTATGTATTCACAAAAAGGAGTACCACTATGGCAAGTCTTTCCCTGAAGCACATTTATAAGAAGTACCCCGGCGGCGTTACGGCCGTTTCCGACTTTAATCTGGAGATCAAGGACAAGGAGTTCCTGATCCTCGTCGGCCCTTCGGGCTGCGGTAAGTCCACGACCCTCCGTATGATCGCGGGTCTTGAGGAGATCTCCGAGGGTGAGCTGTGGATCGGCGACCGTCTTGTGAACGACGTGGCGCCTAAGGACAGAGATATCGCGATGGTGTTCCAGAACTACGCTCTGTATCCTCACATGACCGTGTTTGAAAACATGGCCTTTGGCCTGAAGCTCCGCAAGGTGCCGAAGGAGGAGATCAAGCGCCGCGTTGAGGAGGCCGCCCGTATCCTTGACATCAACCACCTCCTGGAGCGCCGCCCGAAGGCTCTTTCGGGTGGACAGAAGCAGCGCGTGGCGCTGGGCCGTGCGATCGTCCGTAACCCGAAGGTCTTCCTGCTTGACGAGCCGCTCTCCAACCTTGACGCTAAGCTCCGTGCCTCGATGAGAACCGAGCTGACCAAGCTCCACAAGAAGGTGGAGACCACCTTTGTTTACGTTACCCACGACCAGGTCGAGGCTATGACCATGGCGACGCGTATCGTCGTTATGAAGGACGGTCTTATCCAGCAGGTCGACACTCCTCAGAACCTCTACGATTACCCCGTCAACCTCTTTGTTGCGGGCTTCATCGGCACGCCTCAGATGAACTTCATCACGGCAAAGCTTGTGGAGGAGGGTCAGGACCTCTATGTCACCTTTGCCTCCAACAAGATCAAGGTTCCCGCTGAGAAGGCCAACAACCCTGCCCTCAAGGAATACATCGGCCAGGAGGTCGTTATCGGTATCCGTCCCGAGTGCCTGCATGACGATCCCGTGCACGTCAGCAGCATGCCTGACAGCGTCATCAACACAACGGTCGAGGTCACTGAGCTTATGGGCGCCGAGATTTACCTGTACCTCAGCTTTGACGGTCAGGAGGACGCCACCAACGGCAAGAACATCATTGCCCGCGTTTCGGCCCGCTCCACCTCTCGCGCCGGCGACCAGATCCAGATCGCCTTTGAGACGACGAGAATGCACATTTTTGATAAGGACACCGAGCGCTGCATCGTCCACTAAGGACGGCAGATTTGGGTATAACCAAAAAGAAAAGGAAGCCACGGCTTCCTTTTCTTTTTTATCGCCGTTTCCTCTCTCCGACGTACCTTTGTACGCCTGTCTGTCGGAAAACGGCGATTTCTACTCCAAATCGGCTCGTCCTCAGCATTTAACGTACCCTCGTACGCCTTCGGTGAGCAAGCAAAAACGCAAACCTTGCGTTTTTGCACAGCGATACCCCAAGGATAGGGAGAAACGAAGCAAACGATAGTGCGTGCACATTTCGACCATATCCGCGGGGAGGGGTGACGAACGGTAATTTCTGCTCCAAAGGATTGCGTCTTAGTCCCCTTGGCGGCAAAGGGCATAAAAAAGGCAGAGCCGCGGCTCTGCCTTTTTTGTTTTTGGGGATAGATCACTGACGGGTGTAGTAGGCACCCGACTGGCCGCTGGTGGTGAGGAAGGTGGCCATAGCGGCGGCGTCCGCAATGTCCTCGGGCGTCAGCGTGTAGGACATATAGTTGGACGGGTTGTGCCCACTCCACGTGGCGGGAGCGCCGAAGTTGACGGCAGTAAGCGCCGTGCAGCCCGAGAAGGCGTACCTGCCAAAGAAAGTGAGCGAAGCGGGAAGCGTGACCGAGGTCAGTCCCGTGCAGCCCGAGAAGGCGCTGCCCGCGATGCCGAGCGTGCCCTCGCGGACGGTGAACTCACCCACAACGTCGGCGTTGACCTTGATGAGGTACTTGCCGATGTAGAGGATGCCGTCCGTCCAGTTGGCCTCGTTTTTGTAGTGGGCGGTGCTCGAGAGGTAGGAGCTGCCCGAGATCATGGTGATGCCGTCACCGAGCGTGAGCGTTTCCACCATGCTCATGCCGTAGAAGGCGTAATCGCCGATGTCTCCGCCGTGGACCGTAATGCTCTTGAGGCCGGAGGGAATGCAATAGTAAACGGTATATGTGTTGCTTCCGTTCTTATACTGCTGAGTAACCGTGTCCCCCTCCTCGTAGCTCTGGG
>JAZRAU010000100.1:0-2934 GCA_045634705.1 Eubacteriales bacterium
CGCGGGCTTCACCATCCACGACCCCGGTGTTTCCACCCGAAAGACGCTGGCCGACTTCTTTGCCTCTTACCCCATTTTCTACAAGTATTTTACCTATTGACCGCAAGGTTTTCTTTACAAAACATAAGAAAAAGCCGCGTAAGCGGCTTTTTCACTTCTTTGGAGCGCCGTGTATACCGATGCAAGGCTCGCGCCGAGATCCGAGCGCCCTTGGCGCTCGCCCTACGGGTTTCGACTCCGCTGCGCTCCGCTCAAGATGACACGGCGGAATAGCGCAACGGCGTATGGCGCGATTAGTCCGCGAGCCTCGCGGAATTAAAACCGTGCAGATCGGGTGAGCAAGCAAAAACGCCATGGTATGGCGTTTTTGTGAAGCGATACCCCAAGGATAGGGAGAAATGAAGCGAGCGACAACGAGCGCGCATTCCGACCATATCCGCGGGGAGGGCAGGCACCGAGAAGCAGAGGCGCAGGCGTACTAATGTACGTCAAGCCGAGCATCGCAGGAGCAACGCAGAGGGGTGCGATTTTAGTCCGCGAGCCTCGCGGAATTAAAACCGTGCAAATCAAGGCGCACCGAGAAGCAGAGGCGCAGGCGTACTAATGTACGTCAAGCCGAGCATCGCAGGAGCAACGCAGAGATGCGCGATTTTAGTCCGCGAGAGGCCAAAGGATCGCGGCAATCTCGTCATACGTTGTCGCCCCGTTGACGGCGCCGCGCACGGCGGCGGCCCCCACAAGGCCGCGTGTGTAGGCAGCGATCTGCTTGCGCGACTCGCGCACGGCGACGGGCTCTCCCTTATCGGCTATGGCGGCGCGGAGGTGGGCAAGCGCGGTCTCAATGCGCTCGGTCCGCGTGGGGGGCGGCAGGCTCTCCCCTCGGAGGGCGGCGGATATCTCACGGAAAAGGAAGGGGTTGCCGACGGCGCCGCGGCCGATCATCAGCCCGTGGCACCCGCTCTCATAGAGGCGGGAAAGGGCAGTGGTGGCCTCGGCAACATCGCCGTTGCCGATGACGGGTACGGGGCTTTTCTCGGCCACAGCGGCGATGGTTTCCCAATCGGCCTTGCCCGAATACATCTCGGTACGGGTGCGCCCGTGGACAAAGAGAAAGGACACTCCCGCCGCCGTCACGGCCTCGGCCACACGGAAAACACTCAGCTCCTCACGCGTCCATCCAAGGCGGAGCTTGACTGAGAGTGGCATCTCCTTCGGCAGTGCGGCGCGGACGGCCGAAACGATGCGATAGCAGAGGTCGGGGTCGCGCATGAGGGCGCTCCCCTCGCCGTTGCCCGCGATCTTCGGCACGGGGCAGCCCATATTGATATCGATCCCCACAGGGCGGCTGCCGCAATAGCCGTCGGCAAGAAGCCCTGCGGCCTCGGCCATGATCTCTGGCTCCTTACCAAAGATCTGTAAAAGCACGGGCCCCTCGGGCGGAGTGATCCTGCCGAGGGGTACCGTTTTCTTATCGCGATAGACCACCGCCTTGGCCGAGATCATCTCGCTGACCGAGGCCTCGGCCCCCATACGGTGGCAAAGGGCGCGCATGGCGGTGTCGCTGTATCCCGCCATGGGGGCCAGCCACAGGCGCGGTAGGGGGGTGAGTGTGCTCACAGGCGGAGGCCGTCCGAGACGACGGTGGCGCTGTTGTACTTGGCGATCATCTTGACGATCTTTTTTGTGGCCTCAAACAGTACGGCGGCCGCCTTTCCGTCCTCGGTGCGGTATTCGAGAAGGTAGCTGTCGGGGCTTGTCCGCGTGCCGCGGTAGTCGCGCACCGAAAGGCCCTCGAGCGAGACGTCCGCCGTGAGGGGAACGACACGCACAGCCTCACGAAGGCGCACCGAGAGAACGCGGCGGCGCTTTTTGGTGCTGTAAAGCTTCTCAACGGCAAACTCGCCGTGCTCCACCACGTACTCATAGTCAAACGACACAAGGCGCCACGTGGAGGGAATGAGCACAAGAAGCAGGATCGGCAGAACGGCAATGAGGGCAGGCATCTTGACGGGCACGAGGAACACGACGCAAAAGCCCGCCGAGAAGACCACATATCCGAGAATAAGCAGGATGCGGAGAAGAAGGATCTTGCCCTCGGCGCGGGTCTTGACGCCGTACGAGGCGGAGTTAAAGCTGTATTCGTCCATGAGTGGCACTCCTTTGACAGTAAGGAAATTTTGCCCCCCTCTTTTCTTTTTATAAAAGTTTTGCTATAATGAAGGGGACAACAGTAGTATCATACCCGATTTTCAAAAAAAAGTCAAGCCGTGGCGCCAAATTGAGCGCCGAGGACGGCAGAAAGGAGGCGCCGATGCGCCGCAAGACCCCCTTGCCCGAGCTTCTTTCGCCTGCGGGCTCTCCCGAGGCGCTGTACGCCGCCGTCAGTGCGGGTGCGGATGCCGTTTACCTCGGCGGTCTCCACTCGGCGCGCGCCTTTGCCAAAAACTTTGACGAGGGGGCGCTCCTTGACGCCGTGCGCTACGCCCACCTTTACGGCGTGCGCGTCTACCTTGCGCTCAACACCCTGCTCTTTGACCGCGAGCTCGGCGACGTTTTGTCCTACGCCGACCGCGTGGCCGCCATGGGGATCGATGCCGCCATTGTGGCCGACGCGGGGCTTCTCACGCTTCTTAACCGCCACCTGCCGACGCTGGAGCTTCACGCCTCGACCCAGGCCTTTATCCACAGCACCGACACCGCCGACCTTTACGCCTCGCTGGGGGCTTCCCGCGTTGTGGCGGCGCGTGAGCTGTCGCTTGAAAACATCCAAAGCCTTGTGGATGCCTCGGCTGCCGAGGTCGAGGTCTTTCTCCACGGCGCGCTGTGCGTCAGCCATTCGGGGCAATGTCTCTTTTCCTCGCTCGTCGGGGGACGGAGCGGCAACCGCGGTGAGTGCGCCCAGCCCTGCCGCCTGCCCTACGGCCGTGGCTATCC
>JAZRAU010000101.1:0-22556 GCA_045634705.1 Eubacteriales bacterium
CTCCTGCGACTCACTGATCGCAAGCTCGGTGCCGTCAAGACCGTCGTACTTCTTCGGTACGGCGTCAAGGTCGATCGAAAGGCCGTCGGCCAGCTCACCGACCGCGACCGAAACGCCGCCCGCACCGAAGTCGTTGCAGCGCTTGATCATACGGCAGGCCTCAGGGTCACGGAAGAGGCGCTGGAGCTTGCGCTCCTCGGGCGCGTTGCCCTTCTGCACCTCGGCACCGCAGGTCTCAAGCGAGGAAAGGGTGTGCTTCTTTGAGGAGCCGGTGGCACCGCCACAGCCGTCACGGCCCGTGCGGCCGCCGAGAAGAATGACGACATCGCCGTCGGCGGGGCACTCACGGCGCACGTTGGCAGCGGGAGCGGCGGCAATGACGGCGCCGATCTCCATACGCTTGGCGGCGTAGCCCGGATGGTACAGCTCATCGACCATACCCGTGGCAAGGCCGATCTGGTTGCCGTAGGACGAATAGCCCGCGGCGGCCGTCCCGACGATCTTACGCTGGGGGAGCTTACCCTCCATGGTCTCCTCAATGGGACGGGTGGGATCGGCCGCGCCCGTCACGCGCATGGCGGCATAGACGTAGGAGCGCCCCGACAGCGGATCGCGAATGGCACCGCCGATGCAGGTGGCGGCACCGCCGAACGGCTCGATCTCTGTGGGGTGGTTGTGCGTCTCGTTCTTAAAGAGGAGAAGCCACGGCTCGGTCTTGCCGTCCACCGTCACGTCGATCTTGACGGTGCAGGCGTTGATCTCCTCGGACTCATCGAGCTTATCAAGCTTGCCCTCCTTCCTGAGCTGCTTGACGGCCAGAGTCGCCACGTCCATAAGGTTTTTGGGCTTTTTACGGCCAAGCCCCTCACGGACGGCCAGGTACTCGGCCCACGCGGCGGCGAGCGTTTCGTCAGAGAAGGTAACGTCGTCGATCGTGGTCAGGAAGGTGGTGTGACGGCAATGGTCGGACCAATAGGTGTCGATCATGCGGATCTCGGTGATGGTAGGGTCACGCCCCTCCTCGTGCTTGAAGTAGTCGCGGCAGAAGCGGACGTCATCAAGGTCCATGGCAAGGCCATAGGTCGCAAGGAAGGCGGCAAGGCCGTCCTCGTCCAGCGCCGTAAAGCCCGTGAGCGTTTCGACCTCGGTGGGGATGTCGTACTGCATGGCCAGCGTCGCCGGCTTATCGAGCGAGGCGCGGCGCGCCTCCACGGGGTTGATGATGTACTTGGCAATGGCCGCAAGGTCGGCATCGGTCAGCGCGCCCTCAAGGAGATAGACGCGCGCCGTGCGGATGACGGGGCGCGGAACGGGTGCGAGGATCTGAATGCACTGCGCGGCCGAGTCGGCGCGCTGGTCAAACTGACCGGGCAGGTACTCCACGGCCAGGACGTTCGCGGCGGCAGGACACTCGTCATAAACAAGGTCAAGCTGCGGCTCCGAAAAAACCGTACCGACCGACGCGCGGAACACCTCCTCGGTGATGCCCTCCACGTCATAGCGGTTGAGAAGGCGCACGCCCGTAAGGCGCGAGATGCCAAGGAGGCCTGTAAGCTCCGAAAGAAGGGCGCGGGCCTCGTTTTCCAGCCCCTCACGCTTTTCTACAAAAATTCTGTAAACCATACTTTACTCCTCTATTGCCGCAAGGGCGCGTTTTCCGATGTCGTGACGGTAGAAGGCACCCTCGAAGCTGATCTTCTCGGTGCGCGCGTACGCGGTGGCCAGCGCCTCACGGAGGGTGGGCGCCGTGGCGAGGACGCCAAGCACACGGCCACCGCTGGTCACGAGGGTGCCGTCACGGTCGGCGGCGCCCGCCACGACCACGTGGGCGGCAAGGTCGTCGGGGATCTCGATGGGGTAGCCCTTGGCGTAAGCCGAGGGGTAGCCGCCCGAGGCCATGATGACGCAGGCGGCGGCACCCTCCGAGAACACCACGGGGGTCTTGTCCAGCGTGCCGTTTGTGGTGGCCTGCATCACGGTCAGAAGGTCGCTTTCCAGCAGCGGCAGAACGACCTGCGTTTCGGGGTCGCCGAAGCGGCAGTTGTACTCAATGACGCGAGGGCCATTGGGGGTGAGCATCAGGCCGAAGTAGAGACAGCCCGTGAAGGGGCGCCCCTCGGCCTCCATGGCGCGGATCGTGGGAAGGAAGATCGTCTCCATGCACTCCTCGGCCACATCCCGTGTGTAGTAGGGGTTGGGGGCCACGGTGCCCATACCGCCGGTGGTCAGGCCGGTGTCACCGTCACCTGCACGCTTGTGATCCATGGCCGAGACCATGGGCACGAGCGTCTTACCGTCGGTAAAGGCCAGCACCGAGACCTCAGGGCCCGTGAGGAATTCCTCGATAACGATGCGGTCGCCGCTCTTGCCGAAGACGTGGTCCTCCATCATCTCGCGCACGGCGGCCTTTGCCGCCTCTCGCGTTTCGGCGATGATGACGCCCTTGCCGAGGGCGAGACCGTCCGCCTTGATGACGGTGGGAATGGGCGCGGTGTCAAGATAGGCAAGGGCCGCATCGGCGGCATCGAACACCTCGTAGGAGGCGGTGGGAATGCCGTACTTTTTCATAAGGTTCTTGGAAAAGACCTTGCTCCCCTCGATGATCGCGGCGCACTTACGCGGCCCAAAGGCGGGAATGCCGCGCTCGGCGAGAGCGTCCACAGCGCCCAGCACCAGGGGATCGTCGGGCGCGACCACGGCGTAATCGATGCCCTTTTCCACCGCAAACTCCACGATCGCGGGGATGTCCTTGGCACCGATGTCCACGCACACGGCATCGCGGGCGATGCCGCCGTTTCCGGGGAGCGCGTAGATCACCTCGACCGACGGGTTTTCCTTCAGCTTTTTGATGATGGCGTGCTCACGGCCGCCACCGCCGACAACCAGTATCTTCATGCTTCACCTCTTAATGGTGGAAGAGGCGCATGCCCGTAAAGGCCATGGTCATGCCGTAGCCGTCACAGGAAGCGATGACAAGATCGTCACGGATCGAGCCGCCGGGCTCGGCAATGTAGCGCACGCCGCTCTTTTTGGCGCGCTCAATGTTATCGCTGAACGGGAAGAAGGCGTCCGAGCCGAGCGACACGCCGTCAATCGTATCGAGGTAGGCGCGCTGCTCCTCCTTGGTAAAGGGCGCAGGACGGGTGGTAAAATACTTCTGCCAATTGCCCTCGGCGCACACGTCCTCCTCGTTCTGGTTGATGTAGCCGTCAATGACGTTATCGCGGTCGGGGCGGCCGAGCGTCGGCAAAAAGGGCAGGGAAAGCACCTTCTCGTGCTGGCGGAGGAACCAGGTGTCGGCCTTACCGCCCGCAAGGCGCGTGCAGTGAACGCGCGACTGCTGGCCGGCGCCAACGCCGATGGCCTGACCGTCCACGGCGTAGCAGACCGAGTTCGACTGCGTGTATTTCAGGGTGATGAGCGCCACAATGAGGTCGCGGATCGCGCTCTCGGGCAGCTCCTTGTTCGCGGTGACGATGTTCGAGAGAAGCTCACGGTTGATCTTGAAGTTGTTTCTTCCCTGGCGGAAGGTGATACCGAAGACCTGCTTCTCCTCGATCTCGGCGGGAACGTAATCGGGGTCGATCGCCACAATGTTGTAGTTGCCATTCCGCTTCGTGCGGAGGATCTCCAGCGCCTCGGGCTCATAGCCGGGGGCGATGATGCCGTCCGAGACCTCACGCTTGATGAGGCGCGCGGTGGTGACGTCACAGACGTCGGAGAGGGCCACCCAGTCACCGAACGAGCACATACGGTCGGTGCCGCGGGCGCGGGCGTAGGCACACGCGAGGGGTGAGGCATCCAGGTCCTCGATATCGTCAACGAAGCAGGCGCGCTTCAGGGTATCGGACAGAGGAATGCCGACCGCCGCCGAGGTGGGGCTGACGTGCTTGAAGGACGTGACGGCGGGAAGGCCGAGCGCCTCCTTTAGCTCCTTGACCAGCTGCCAGGCGTTGAGCGCATCGAGAAAGTTGATGTAGCCGGGGCGGCCCGAGAGGATCTCGAGGGGCAGCTCACCGTCACCCTGCATATAGATCTTGGCAGGCTTCTGGTTGGGGTTGTTACCGTACTTCAGTTCAAATTCCTTCATGGCTCATTCCTCACTTTTCGTTTTTGTTGATGAGGCGCTCCGTGACCTTGCCGTCGGCAAGGCTTGTGTAGCGCACGTAGAGAGAGATCTTGTTGTCCTCGTTGAGGGCGCCCCAAAGGGCCGTGGTAAAGGCGTCGATATCGGCAGGGATCGCCACACGCTCCGGCTCGCCCTGGAAGGTGGGGATCGGGTTGCCGTCGGTCACGTAGGTGTGAAGGAAGTGACCAAGGCCGGCGAGGGCGGGGTACTCAAAGGTGTAGCGGGCGCAGGCGCTGCCCTCGGCATCGGCGCTCTTCAGAATGCTCATATCGTAGGTGAAATCGTCCTTGCCGAAGGTGATCATGCCGCTGATGCGGGGGGTGAAGTTGGGGGCATCCGGCTCAAACTCACGCGTGCGGAGCGCCTCCCCAAAGGACTTACCGGCCTTAAGGCCCTCATAGACCGTGTCGGTCTGGTCGCCGTTCGTCACGATAAGGCGGCCCTCATGCTCACGCACGGCGGCGTAAATGATGAGCGAGGGATCCTCGACGAGCGAGGGATCGTATGGCTCGGTAAAGAGGGCGTTGTCCCGCTTTGTGAACACGCGGTTGCGGCTGTTCTTCGAGCGGCCCATGATGAAGTAGGCGGCGACGGCGCTCTTGCCGTCCGCGCTCTTGCCGAGGACGATGCCGCGGCCGACGTAGGGATTGTCGCGGATCAGCTCCGCTATGTCGTTCGTCTTATAAATGTTCATATCTCTCTCCCAAAATTTCATTTGTTGATAAGGCTCTTTGCCACCATTTCGGCGGCGGCGGGAAGCAGCTTCCATTCCGCCTCCTCCATCACGCGGCGCTGAAGGCTCTCGGGCGTGTCACCGTCAAGGATCTCGACGGCCCTTTGCAGAAGGATGCGGCCGCCGTCGGGGATCTCGTTCACAAGATGCACGGTGGCGCCCGTCACCTTAACGCCGTACGAGAGCGCCGCCTCATGCACGCGGAGGCCGTAAAAGCCCGCGCCGCAGAAGGACGGGATCAGCGAGGGGTGGACGTTCAGGATGCGGTCGGGGTACGCGGCGATGACGCGCGGGCCGAGGATCGAAAGAAAGCCCGCAAGGATGACAAGGTCGATCTTCGCCGCCGAAAGCGCCGAAAGCAGCGCGTCCTCAAACGCCGCAGGGCTACCGAGGTCGCGGCGGCTGACCACCACCGAGGGAATGCCAGCCGCGGCGGCGCGCTCAAGGGCGTACACGCCCGGCTTCGACGAGATGACAAGCGTGATCTCGCCGCTGGGAATGGCGCCCGCCCTCTCGGCATCGATGAGGGCCTGCAGGTTGGTGCCGCCCCCCGAAACGAGGACGGCGATCCTGGCTTTTTTCATTGCTTATCCTCCGTTTTTCCGACGCGGGACAAAAGAGGCAGAAGCATGCCGCCCACGGCGTTGCCCGCGATAACGAGAAGGAGGAAGCCGAGCGCCGCGAAGGAATACTCCCCTGCCGCGGCTATGTAAAACATATCGGCGATCGAGTGCTCAAAGCCCGCAAGGATAAAGGTCGGCACGCAGAACACAATGCCAAGGGCGGTGTTCTTCTCGCGGTAGATCGACACCGCAAGGTACATCAGGACACCGCAAAGCACCGCGCGGACGAGCGTGGCATACCACGGGGTGGCAAGCTTCGCCGCGACCGAGGCAAAGGCGACCTCGGGAAGTGCGGGGAGCGCATAGCACACCGCGGTACCGACAAGCGCTGTGGCAATGAAGTTGCCAAGCAGCGTCATCGAGAGGCCGCAAAGCTCCTTTTTCGAGCAGTTGTCGGGAAAATACCCCACGCGCCCCGTAAAGAGGCCGTAGCCCTTACAGCAGATCGAAATGAGCGCGACCGAGAAAAAGACGGCGCCCACCACACGGCTCTCCGCGGCGAGGTACACGCATCCGCCGATGGCGATCATAATGCCCGCCGAAATGGCGGCAAACAGCTGTCTCAGCATATCGTGATCTTCTCCTCGCCCGCCTCGATCGTACCGATGACGTAGGCGTCCTCGCCCTCGGCGTGAAGGATCTTGAGCGCGCGGTCGGCATCGGCGGCCGACACCACAATGCTCATACCGACACCCATGTTGTAGGTATTGAACATATCGCGCTCCGAGATGTTCCCCGTCTTTGCCAGCAGGTCAAAGATCGGAAGCACGCGGACGGCGCTCCTTTCGATGCGGGCCGAAAGGCCGTCGGGCACCGAGCGCGGGATGTTCTCATAGAAGCCGCCGCCCGTGATGTGCGAGATGCCCTTGACGTCCACCTGCGAAAGGAGCGACAGCACGGGCTTCACGTAAATGCGCGTGGGGGTGAGAAGCGTTTCGGCAACCGACTTGCCGCCAAGCTCCTCTCGGGGCTCGTAGAGCGAGGGGGGGTTCGAGTCGATGTCAAAGACCTTGCGGCAGAGCGAAAAGCCGTTCGAGTGGATGCCGGTCGAGGGCAGGGCAATGACCACATCCCCCACAGCCATGCGGCTGTTGTCGATGATCTTCTTCTTATCAACGATGCCGACGGCAAAGCCCGCAAGGTCGTAGTCCTCAAGGGGCATAAGACCGGGATGCTCGGCCGTTTCACCGCCGATGAGGGCGGCACCCGACTGCACGCAGCCCTCAGCCACACCGCCGACGATCGCGGCGATCTTCTCGGGATAGTTCTTGCCGCAGGCAATGTAATCGAGGAAAAAGAGGGGACGGGCGCCCACGCAGATGATGTCGTTCACGCACATCGCAACGGCGTCAATGCCGATCGTGTCGTGCTTGTCCATAAGAATGGCGAGCTTCACCTTGGTGCCGCAGCCGTCGGTGCCCGAAACCAAAACGGGCTCCTCCATCCCCGCAAGGGGCAGGCCGAAGCAGCCGCCAAAGCCGCCAACGTCATCAAGGCAGCCCTCATTCTTCGTGCGGGCGATGTGCTTTTTCATCAGCTCCACGGCGCGGTAGCCCGCCGTGATGTCCACGCCGGCGGCGGCGTAGCTCTCGGATCTTGAATTCTTCATAACGTCATTCCTTTCCGTTCCAGCAGTAGGTGCAAAGCTTGCAGGGGGGCAGGCCAATGGCCTCGATCACACCCTCAAGCGACTGAAATTCGAGCGAGGCAAAGTGAAGCTTCTCGGCAATGGCACGGCGCAGGGCGCGGCCGCGCTCGGTCTTGCCGTCGCTGTATTCCTCAAGGTGCTTGTCCCCCTCCTCGCCCTCCAGCTCACGGATGACGCGGCGGGCAAACAGCTCCATATCGCTCCTTGCGGGGGAGAAGTTGAGGTATTTACAGCCGTAAAGGATCGGTGGGCAGGCCGAGCGCATATGCACGCTCTCGGCGCCGTTGTCGTAGAGGAAGTCCACCGTCTCCTTCAGCTGCGTGCCGCGCACGATCGAGTCGTCAACGAACAGAAGGTTCTTACCCTCGATCAGCTCGTGGACGGGGATCTGCTTCATCTTGGCAACGCGGCTTCTGTCCACCTGGCTCGGCGGCATAAAGCTGCGCGGCCACGTGGGGGTGTACTTAATGAAGGGACGGGCAAAGGGGATGCCGCTCTCGTTGGCATAGCCAATGGCGTGCGGCGTGCCCGAGTCGGGAACGCCACCCACGTAATCGATGCCCTCGGCGGCGCCCGTTTCCTTATCGTTTTTCGCCATGATGCGGCCGTTGCGGTAACGCATGGCCTCCACGTTCACCCCCTCATAGCACGAGGTGGGGTAGCCGTAATAGGAGAAAAGGAAGGAGCAAAGGCGCATTTCCTTCAACGGCTCCGCAAGGCGGGTAACTCCCTCGGTGGTAATGCTCACGATCTCGCCGGGGCCAAGCTCGCGCTCGGCGGTGTACCCGAGCTTTTGATAGGCAAAGGACTCAAAGGTCACGCAAAAGCCCTCGTCCTTCTTACCGATGAGGACCGGGAGCCGCCCCATGCGGTCGCGTGCGGCGAGCAGAGTGCCGTCATCGCGAAGGATGAGGATCGAGAGGGCGCCCTTGATGACCCTTTGCACCTCAAGGATCCCCTCGCAAAAATCGTCCTTGGTGTCGATGAGCGCGGCCACAAGCTCGGTGGTGTTGACACGGCCGCCCGTCATGGCGTCAAAGTGGCGGCCACGGTGCTTAAGGTACTCGGCCACCAGCTCCTCGGCATTCGTCACGCCGCCCACAGTGCAGATCGCGTAGCTCCCAAGGTGCGAGCGCATGAGCATCGGCTGAGGGTCGTTATCGCTGATGCAGCCAATGGCGGCGGTGCCGTGCATCTCCTCAAACACGTTCTGGAACTTCGTGCGGAAGGGCGCGTTTTCAATGTTGTGGATCGAGCGCTGAAGCCCGATCTCCTTGTCGTAGGCGGCAAGCCCTGCGCGGCGGGTGCCGAGGTGCGAGTGATAGTCAACGCCGAAAAAGACGTCAGAGAGGCACTCGCACGAGAGGGTTGCCCCGAAAAATCCACCCATGGCCGCTCCTTACGCGAAGAACAGCTCCGAAAGCGTCATGGGATCGATGTACTCGCCGTTCTTGTAAACGCGCATATTGCCCGAGGCGATCTCGTCAATGAGCATCACGTTACCGTCGGCGTCATAGCCAAACTCAAACTTGATATCGTAAAGCACCAGGCCCTTTTCAAGCAGATCGTCCGCCACGATGCGCGTGATCTTCTGCGTCATGGCCTTCATATCCTCGTACTGCTCGTCGGTCATAACGCCAAGCGCCACAAGACCCTCCTTTGTGACCAGCGGATCGCCCTTTTCGTCATTCTTAAAGGTCATCTCCACGTAGTCGGGCAGGTCGGCGCCCTCCTCGATGTAATCGCTGTAACGGCGGTAAAAGCTGCCCACCGCCTTGTGGCGGCAGATGACCTCAAGGCCCTTGCCGAACACGCGGGCGGGGAGCACCTCCATGGTGGTGTCCGCAAGGCTCGCGTTTACGTAGTGGGTGAGGATCCCCGCAGCGTTGACCTTCTCAAAGAAATAGATCGACATCCGCAGGTTGACATCCCCCACGCCGTCGATCGTCAGACCGACCGAGTTCTCACCGGGATCGAACACGCCGTCCTTGCCCGTGCAGTCGTCCTTGAACTTCAGAAGGTAGTTGCCGTTCTCGAGAGCGAAAACGTCCTTGGTCTTGCCTTTGTAAACGAGTTTCATAGTGGTTCTCCTTATATGATAATTTTTAATTTTCTGTTTACTTACTTGCGAGCGCTTCGGTGAGGGCGCGGTCCTTCTCCAGTACCTTGGCGGCATCGCTTTTGCGGCGCGCGTCCAGCTTCTCTGCCAGCGCCTCATCGGAGACGGCTAAGATCTCGGCCGCGAGGAGCGCCGCGTTGGCACCGCCGCCGATGGCCACGGTGGCCACGGGAATGCCCGAGGGCATCTGCACGGTGGAAAGGAGCGCGTCCATACCGTCAAGCACCGAGGACTTGCAGGGGATCCCGATGACGGGCAAGGTCGACTGCGCCGCCACAGCCCCCGCAAGGTGCGCCGCCATTCCCGCCGCCGCGATCAGAACGCCAAAGCCGTTCCTTCTGGCATCCTTGGCGAATGCGGCCGCCTCGGCCGGCGTGCGGTGGGCCGAATAGATGTGCGCCTCAAAGGGGATGTCCAGCTCCCTAAGGACCCCAAAGGCCTTTTCGAGAATGGGAAGATCGCTGTCGCTCCCCATAAGAATTCCGACTTTTTTCATGGTTGTTCTCCTTTTAAGAAATTAAAAAAGGCACAGTAACCCTTGCGAAATCACTGCGCCCAGACGGTCGGCATTCGGTCTCCCTGCTCCCCCGCGGTGGTCTCCGCGCTTCCGTCAGTTGCAGGGCCGTGCGCGTTTCACACGCGCGCATTATTAAATCTATAAGTAGTATATCATCTCCTTTATTCTTTGTCAAGCGGTTTCCGAAAATCGCCCTTGACATAATGCACGAAAATGCGGCGGCTTTTTACATTCTTTTTGATAGCTCTTGACTTTTGGCAAAAGGCGCGCTATAATTCATACTTGTATGAAAAGTATGTCGAAAGGAGACGGCCGTGAGCAGCAAAGGCAAGCACCTGCTCGGTAAGCGGAACGGGCGCCACATCTTTGGCACCGTGCGCGTCGGTGAGCGCGGGCAGATCGTGATCCCCAAGGAAGCGCGGGAGATCTTCGGCATTCGGCCGGGAGACCCCCTGATGGTCCTTGGTGACGAAAAGCACGGGATCTTTATCTCAAAGCCCGACGACGTTTACAGCATGGCGGACGAGATGTTCCGCAAAATGGAGGAAGAGGAATGAAGGATATCGAAAGGATCTACCGCGAGCTCGGCATCTCCGCCGAGGTCTATGCTTACGGCGAGGCGGCGCTCTCCCGCCTTTGTGAGCGCTTTGCCGCCATTGACGAGGTGGCCGAATACAACCAGCAGAAGGTGCTCTCGGCGATGCAGAAGAACCGCGTGAGCGCCACCCACTTTGCCGCCACCACGGGGTACGGCTACAACGACGCGGGGCGTGACGCCCTGGAGGGCGTGTATGCCGACACCTTCCATACCGAGGCGGCGCTCGTCCGTCCGCAGATCACCTGCGGCACCCACGCCCTGACCGTGGCCCTCTCGGCCAATCTCCGCCCGGGAGACGTTCTTCTCTCCCCCGTGGGCGCCCCCTACGATACCCTCGAGGAGGTCATCGGCATCCGCCCCTCGCCCTGCTCGCTGGCCGAGTACGGCGTCTCCTACCGTCAGGTCGATCTTCTGCCAAACGGCGGCATCGACTATGAGGGCGTGGCCGCCGCGCTGACAAAGGACGTGGCGCTTGTCACCATTCAGCGCTCGAAGGGCTACGCCACACGCCCGACGCTCTCGGTCGCCGAGATCGGCAGGCTCATCGCCTTCATCAAGGAGCGCCACCCCACCTGCAAGGTCATGGTCGACAACTGCTACGGCGAGTTTGTGGACGTCATTGAGCCAAGCGACGTGGGCGCCGACATGACGGTCGGCTCGCTCATCAAAAACCCCGGCGGCGGCCTGGCCCCGATCGGCGGCTACATCGTTGGCACCCGTGAGTGCGTTGAACGGTGCGCGTACCGCCTCTCGGCCCCCGGCCTCGGACAGGAGGTGGGCGCCAACCTCGGCCTTCTCACCTCGCTCTTTCAGGGCTTCTTCCTCGCACCCACGGTGGTGGCCTCGGCCCTCAAGGGCGCGATCTTTGCCGCCAACCTCTATGAGCCGCTTGGCTTTCCCGTCATTCCGAATGCCACCGAGCCGCGCCACGACATCATTCAGGCCGTGTCGCTCGGCAGTGCCGAGGGCATGATCGCCTTCTGTGCGGGCATTCAGGGGGCGGCCCCCGTCGATAGCTACGTCACCCCCATTCCGTGGGAGATGCCGGGCTATGACAGTGAGGTCATCATGGCGGCGGGCGCCTTCATCCAGGGCTCGTCGATCGAGCTGTCGGCGGACGGCCCCATTCGCCCGCCCTACGCCGTCTACTTCCAAGGGGGCCTCACCTTCTACAACGCCAAGCTTGGCGTTCTGCTTTCGCTTCAAAGGCTCTGTGACCGTGGCCTCGTCACGCTCCCAAAGCTTTAATTTGAAAAGTATTCTTTACAGGAGACAGAACTATGTGGTTTTTACTTTCCCTAACAGCTTTCCTTTTCTGGAGTGGCTCGGACTTCTTCTCGAAGCTCGGTTCTCACCCGCGCGACAAATTCTCCCATTGGAAAATGGTCATGGCGGTGGGTGCCGTCATGGGTCTTCACGCCCTCTTTGAGGTCACGGTGAACGGCGTTTCGGTCACGTTTTCCGACATTTTGGCTTACCTGCCTGCCTCGGCACTCTACATCGGCTCGATGATCCTCGGCTATGCGGGGCTCCGCTACATTGAGCTTTCGGTCTCCTCGCCGATCTGCAACGGCTCGGGCGCTGTGGCCGCCATTCTCTGCATCATCTTCCTGCAGGAGCTGCCGACGGCGCTCGGCTGGATCGGCGTTGCCGCGATCGCCGTGGGCGTTGTTTCGCTCGGTATTGTGGAATGGCGCGAAAACGATGAGGCCAAGGACATCCGCCGCGCCGAGGGCATCAAGTACTCGCGCTCGATCCTCGCGCTTCTTCTCCCGCTTCTCTATTGCCTGCTCGATGCGCTCGGCACCTTTATTGACGCCTTTATCCTGCGCGAGGAGCCGACCGAGACCTTCCTTGATTTTCTCCCTGCCCTCGCCGAGGACACCGCCAACGTCTGCTA
The DNA here is from genome assembly GCA_045634705.1 of Eubacteriales bacterium. Classification (GTDB taxonomy): domain Bacteria; phylum Bacillota; class Clostridia; order Oscillospirales; family CAG-272; genus UBA1740. The sequence goes on from JAZRAU010000101.1 coordinate 12,268, forward strand.
TGAGCTGACCTTCCTCGCCATGGGCGTGTTTGCCGCGATCTACGTTTTCCTCATCAAGAAGCAGCCCCTGCTCCCCAAGAGCGAGGTGCTGGCCGAGGACGGCACCACAGTGAAGCGCCATCTTGTCCGTCACGAAGCGCCGAAGCTTGCCGCCGCCGCGTGCGAAACGGCAGGCCAGCTGGCCTACGTCTATGCCCTTGCGGATACCGAGCACGTGGCCTTCTCCGCCGCGATCATCTCGTCCTATTGCGCCATGTCGGTCCTGCTCTCGCGCCTTTTCCTCAAGGAAAAGCTCTCGCGCTGGCATTACCTTGCGATCCTTATCGCCTTTGCGGGCATTGTGGTGCTTGGCATCTCCGATCCGTAATAGTTGGGACGCAGGAGAGGCGAAGACCAAAGGCGCGAAGGATTTTCGTGTTTCAAGGAAAGGCTCTCCCCCGCTTTCTCATAAGGTAGAAAACCGCCCCAACGGGCGGTTTTCTTTTTTGTTGTAGCGCCTTTTCGTCGCCTTTTCGCCCCTCTCGACGTACCCTTGTACGCCTTCGGGAGCGAAGAAGCCGCCGTCTTCATCCACGCCTGCGCCCCAAGGGAGCATCTTCGGAAAGGAGTGGCGAAGACCAAAGGCGCGAAGGTTTTTCGCGTCACAAGGAAAAAACTCTCCGCTTCTTTTTCATAAGGCAGAAAACCGCCTCTCGGCGGTTTTCTTTTTTTGTTATTCAAACGAAACAGCCGCACGGTGTGCGGCTGTTTTTCAACGGTTCTTCATAAATCGGTGCCAGAGCGGAAGGAATGCGATCGAGGAAAGAATGAGAAGCCCACAAAGCCCCACCCAGACGATCGCCGTGACCGGCCAGCTGGAAGCCTCTACCGTAGCGGTAAAGACGGTGTTCGCAAACGAGATCCCAAGGGCGGCGAGGGCGTTCATGATGCCGGCGACTGTTCCTCCCTTGCCAAAGCGGTTGAAGCGCATGGCCACAAGCGTGGTAAAAAAGCCGGCCGCCGAGCAAAGGAGAATGAAGGCCGCCAGCGCAAGCACGACCGCCCAGTAGCTGATGCGCCCGACAAAAAGCGAGACCGCCACCAAGGGGAGCGCCACGAAAAACAGGCCGAGGAAGGCCGTGCCCTCGTTACGGAACACGCGCGTGTGGAGAAGGTGCGATAGGAGCGTGCCCCCCGCGCTGGCCAAAAGAACGATGAGGTTCAGGACCGTAGCCAGCGAGGGCGAAACGCTCTCGTAGCTCTCCGCGATCATGGTGGGGGTGAGGGAGCGGAAGCCGCTCTCAAGCGCCGAGCGCACAAAGGCGATGACCAGCACAAAAATAAGGCCGCTGGCAAAGAGCCAGCCGCAAACGCCGAGCGCGCCTTCTTCCTTGGCCGCCTTCGGCGCGGGGGCGGCCACCTCCACCTCGGTGATGTCGCGGCGGCGAAGGGCAAGCCCGACAAAAAACACAAGGGCCGAGACGAGGAGCGCGACCGCCGAGACAAGAAAGCTCGTGCGCCAATCCGAAACGAGCGCCGCAAGCAAAAAGGCGCCGAGCGTGCCGAGGGGGAGACAGCACCCCGCGATCATAAGCGAGACCTCGCGGTCCTTCGGCACGAGCATTGTCGAGCATATCTTAAAGACCGCGGGCCAGATGCCGAACTGAAGGGCGCCGTTTACGGCCCATGTGATGAGAAGCACGGCGTAATTCTGCGTAAAAACGACAACGAGATTGCAAAGCCCCGCACCCACAAGGCCGATCGCCAGAAAGCGCTCGGGGCGAAACCGGTCGACCGCCACGCCGCCAACGATCTGCAAGAGGGCATAGGTGATGTAAAAGACCGAGGTGATGTTCCCCGTCTCCAGCTTTGTGAGCGTGCCCTCGCTAACGATAAACACCATGGCCGAGGAGAAGGTGGCCTTGCTCATCGAGACCGTGATGTAGCCGAGCATCATGCAAAGAAAGACGAGGCGCCCTGCCTCGGCGGTGGCGAACTGCCGCTTTTTCATATCCTTACCTCAAAGGAGCCGCGAATTTTGTCAGCCGAGGAGCGCGTACAGATCCCCGATGGGAGTCCGTGGGGGCCGTCCTACCCCAAGGCGATACGCCCGATCCTGCCCACGGTCAATTCCCTTCATTCTTATTTGTTGAGAAGCGCATCGTACGAGAGAAAGCGCTCATAGCATTCGGTGTAATCGGTGCCCTCGGGCGCGTAGACCTTATCGAGGGCGATCCTTTGGGTAGCCGCCTCCACCGAGGGGAAGATCCCCGTGCCAACGCCCGCAAGGATCGCGGCGCCAAGGCAGGCGGTCTCCTTGTTTTTGAGGGTGACAAGGCGCACCCCCGTCATATCGGCCTTCATCCGGCACCAAAGGGGGCTTTGGGCGCCGCCGCCCATGGCGCGGATCTCGGCGGCATCGAGCGAGAGGTATTCGAGGCTCGCGCGGAGCATACAGGAGACCGACTCCATGACCGCACGGACAAAGTGGGCGCGGGTATGCTCGGTGGTGAGGCCCGTGAAGCTGCCGCGCGCTGCGGGATTGTACTTCGGCATTGTGGAGCCGCAAAGGTACGGCAGGAAGGTCACTCCGTCCGAGCCCGCAGGCACCCCCGCGGCGAGGGTGTCAAGCTGCGGAAAGGAAAAGTCCTCGCAGAGGGCATTTTTGAACCATTTCAGCGCCATGCCCGCCGTCGGAGACCAAGAAAGTAAACAATACTTTCCGTCATAATTGTAATGGCAGGGGACGATGCTGGCAGGATCGTAGGGCGGAACCGTGTCGGTGGGGGTGAAGATGACCATGGTGGTACCCGTCATCTCACTCACGATACCGCGGCGGACAACGCCCGCGCCGATCGCACCCGAGACCTGGTCCATGGCGCCCGTGGTCACGCGGATGCCGCGGTATTCTCCGATCTCCACGCCGCTGTCAAGGAGCGCGGGGAGCATGTCCTCGGTAACGCCGATAAAGTCGAGCATCTCGCCCCACCACGCGCTTTTATTGATGTCAAAGTAAATGGTAGAGGATTGGAGCGTCTTTTCGGTGACAAAGCGCCCCGTCAGCTTAAAGAGGATGTAGTCCTCAAGCAAAAACACGCGGCGCGTCTTGGCAAAGACCTCCGGCTCATGGCGCTTGACCCAAAGGAGCTTGCAGGCCGGCCAGGTGGCCGTGACCTCGGGCTGGCCTGTCACCTCATATACGCGCTGACGGCCGAAGTGCGCTTCGATCAGGGCGGCCTCCTCGGTGGCACGGTTATCGAGCCACACGATCGCCTCGCGCACGGGGTTGCCCTCCTCGTCGGTGAGGATGAGCGTCTCACACTGCGTGTCGATCGCCAGCGCATCGATCGTCATCTCTGCCGTGATCTTCTCGATCTCGCCGCGCACGATGCTAAAGTATTCCTCCGCGGGGAACTCCACAATGTCGCCGTGAGAGGCGAGCGTGTAGTCGGCCGAGAGCTTTCGGAGCTCATTCAGATTTTCGTCAAACACCGCGCTCTTGACCGAGGTGGTGCCCATATCAATGCCCAAAAGGCGTGCCATACCGTTACCCTTTCTTAAGTAAAGCTGTATTCTTTCTTATTGTACCGCAAACCACCGACAAAAGTCAAGTAAAACGCGAACGAAAGAACTACGCAGGTACCGTCGAAGAAAAAACATCTTGCTTTTTTCTTTTCTTTGTTATATAATCATATATTGGAAAATAACGCGCCCGTAAGGGCGAGGGAGGACTTTATGTACACCAAGGTGCCTACAAACGTCAATTTTGTCGAAAGGGAGCGCGAGGTGCTCCGCTTCTGGCAGGAGAAGGACATCTTCAAGCGCAGCATCAAGGAGCGCGAGGGGGGCGAGAACTACACGTTCTATGACGGCCCGCCGACCGCCAACGGCAAGCCGCACATCGGCCACGTGCTGACGCGCGTCATCAAGGATATGATCCCGCGTTACCGCGCCATGAAGGGCGCGCACATCCTGCGTAAGGCGGGCTGGGATACCCACGGGCTCCCTGTGGAGCTGGAGGTTGAAAAGAAGCTCGGCCTTGACGGCAAGGAGCAGATCGAGCAGTACGGCATGGCCCCCTTCATCGACGAATGTAAGGAGAGCGTGTGGAAGTACAAGGGCATGTGGGAGGAGTTCTCGGGCATTGTCGGCTTCTGGGCCGATATGGACGACCCGTACGTCACCTACCACGACGATTACATTGAGTCCGAGTGGTGGGCGCTCAGGCAGATCTTTGACCGCGGCCTGCTTTACAAGGGCTTCAAGTGCGTGCCCTACTGCCCGCGCTGCGGCACCCCCCTCTCCTCGCACGAGGTGGCGCAGGGCTACAAGACGGTCAAGGAGCGCTCGGCCGTGGTGCGCTTCCGCGCCCTTGACGAGGATGCCTACTTCCTCGCGTGGACGACAACGCCGTGGACCCTGCCCTCGAACACCGCGCTGTGCGTGAACCCCGAGGACACCTACTGCCGCGTGAAGGCGGCGGACGGCTACACCTATTACATGGCCAAGCCCCTTTTGGATACCGTGCTCGGCTCGCTCTCGAAGGACGGCGCCCCCGCCTACGAGATCCTTGCCACCATGAAGGGCCGTGAGCTTGAGGGCCGCGCGTACGAGCCGCTTTACGAGTGCGCCGCGCTTCTCAGCGAGAAGCAGAAAAAGCGCGCCCACTTTGTGCTGTGCGACAATTACGTCTCGATGTCCGACGGTACGGGCATCGTGCATATCGCCCCCGCGTTCGGTGACGATGACTCCCGCATCGGCCGCAATTACGACCTGCCCTTCATTCAGATGGTCGATGCGCGCGGTGAGATGAAGGAGGGCGCCCCCGCGGCGGGTAAGTTCGTCAAGGACGCCGACCCTGTGGTGCTTGCCGACCTTGACGGGCGCGGGCTCCTCTTCTCGGCGCCGAAATTCGAGCATGAGTACCCCTTCTGCTGGCGCTGTAATACCCCCCTCATCTACTACGCGCAGGACACGTGGTTCATCAAGATGAGCGCGGTGCGTGACGAGCTGATCGCCAACAACAAGACGGTCAACTGGATCCCCGAAACGATTGGCGAGGGCCGCTTTGGCGACTGGCTGAAGAACGTGCAGGACTGGGGCCTCTCGCGCAATCGCTATTGGGGCACCCCCCTCAACATCTGGACGTGTGAGTGCGGGCACCTCCTCTCGGTCGGCTCGCGCGAGGAGCTGCGTAAGCTCGCGAAAAACTGTCCCGAAAACGTGGAGCTTCACCGCCCCTACATCGACGAGGTGGTGATCGAGTGTCCGCATTGCCGCCGCGAGATGCGCCGCACGCCCGAGGTCATCGACTGCTGGTTTGACTCGGGCGCCATGCCCTTTGCCCAGTGGCATTACCCCTTTGAAAACAAGGAGATCTTCGATAAGAACTTCCCCGCCGACTTCATCAGTGAGGCCATTGACCAAACGCGCGGCTGGTTCTATTCGCTCATGGCGATCTCCACCCTCATCTTCCACAAGGCGCCCTACAAGAACGTCATCGTTCTCGGCCACGTGCTGGACAAGGACGGACAAAAGATGTCCAAGTCCAAGGGCAACGCCGCCGACCCCATGGAGGAGCTTTCCAAATACGGCGCCGATGCGATCCGCTGGTACTTCTACTCCAACAGCGCGCCGTGGCTCCCCAACAAGTACCACGAGGGCGCGGTGCTGGAGGGGCGCAACAAGATGATGGGCACGCTCTGGAACACCTACGCCTTCTACGTGCTGTACGCCAACATCGACGGCTTTGACGCCACAAAGTACGCCCTTTCGGATTGCACCCTCTCGGTCATGGATCGCTGGATCCTCTCGCGCCTCTATTCGACGGTCGGCGAGGTTGACCGCCGCCTTGCGGGTTACGAGATCCCCGAAACGGCGCGCGCGCTTCAGGAGCTGGTGAACGACCTCTCCAACTGGTACGTCCGCCGCGGCCGTGAGCGCTTCTGGGCCAAGGGCATGCCCGCCGACAAGATCGCCGCCTACAAGACGCTCCATACCTGCCTTGTGACGCTTTCTAAGCTTGCCGCCCCCATGCTCCCCTTCCTCTCCGAGGACATCTACCGCAACCTTGTGGCCACCCAGGACAAGACGGCGCCCGAAAGCGTCCACCTCTGCGACTTCCCTGAGGTTTTGACAAGTTTTGTTGACAAAGACCTTGAAAAGGCCATGGATGCGGTGCTTTCCGTGGTTACGCTTGGCCGCGCGGCGCGTGCCTCGGCGGGTGTAAAGAACCGCCAGCCCCTCGGCACGATGTTCGTGCAGGGGGTCAAGATGAGCGAGGAGTACCTTGACATCATCCGTGATGAGCTGAACGTCAAGGAGGTCTCCTTCACCGACTCGGTGCGCGATTTCACGACCTACACCTTCCGTCCTCAGCTCCGCACCGTGGGGCCGAAGTACGGTAAGCATCTCGGCTTCATCAAGTCGGCGCTTGCCGCCCTTGACGGCAACGCCGCCTACGATACCTTAAAGGCGGAGGGCGCCCTCACGCTCAGGAACGCGGGCGAGGAGATCCGCCTCACCGAGGAGGACCTTCTCATCGATATGGTCAAGGCCGAGGGCTTTGAGTCGGCCGCCGACCGCGGCGTGACCGTGGTGCTGGATACCCGCCTCACCGACGCTCTCATCGAGGAGGGCTACGTGCGCGAGCTCGTCAGTAAGATCCAGACGATGCGTAAGGAGAGCGGCTTCCTTGTGACCGACCACATTGCGCTGGGCGTTTCGGGCAGCGAGACGGTTCTCGCCATTCTCAAAAGAAACGCCGCGGAGATCAGCACCGCTACCCTGGCCGATACCGTTCTCGATGCCGCCGAGGAGGGCGGCCGCGAGTGGAAGCTGGGCGAGGAGACCGTCACCGTGTCGGTCCGCCGCCTGTAAGAACCCCATAAGAAAGGAATAAAACCATGAACGAAGCTATTCTTGCTACCGTCGGCGGCCTTGCCGTGACCGAGGCCGACCTTGCCGCTATGATGCAGGCCCTTGGCCCGCGTGCCGAGCGCTACAATACCCCCGAGGGGCGCCGCGCCCTCGTCGAGGAGCTGGTCTCACAGAAGCTCTTTCTTCTCGACGCCCAGAAAAATCTCCTTGAGGCCGAGGCCGAGTTTCAGGCGCAGCTGAAGCGCGCCAAGGAGTCTCTGCTCACCGAGTACGCCATTCGCAAGGCGATCGCCAAGGCCGACGTCAAGGAGGAGGAGGTCCGCGCCTTCTACGATGAGAACACCGATAAGTTCACGCAGGGTGAGACGGTGAACGCCTCGCACATCCTTGTGGAGAGCCTTGAGGAGGCCGAGCGCATCGCCGCCGAGATCGCCGCAGGCGACAAGACCTTTGAGGAAGCGGCCGCCGCCTATTCCTCTTGCCCCTCGAAGGATGCAGGGGGCAACCTTGGCGAGTTTGGCCGCGGTCAGATGGTGCCCGAGTTTGAGGAGGCCGCCTTCTCGATGGAGGTCGGCACCGTGTCGGCCCCCGTCAAAACGCAGTTCGGCTATCACCTTGTCCGCGTGAACGCGAAAAACGAGGCAAAGCCCGTCTCCTACAACGAGGCGCGCGAGTCGATCTATCAGAAGCTCATCGCCGATAAGCGTGAGGCAGCCTACCGCAGCCGCATCAATCAGCTGAAGATCCTCTTCCCCGTGGATATCCGTTAAGGCCATGAGGATCGGCGAATTTACCGACGTCTTTCCCCCCGAGCTTGACGGGGTGGGAACCGTTGTCAAGAATTATGTCACCGAGCTTTGCCGCACGGGGGACGAGGCCTATTACATCGCGCCCGAGAATGACGATCCTTTGGGAGAGCGCCCCTTTCCCTGCCTCTTTTTCCGCGGCTTCCGTCTGCCCGGCGAGCCGTACCGCGTGGGCATGCCCTCGCTTGACCGCAAGTTCCGCCGCGCCGTCGACGCCTTAGAGCTTGATGCCGTTCACGCCCATTCCCCCTTTGGGGCGGGGCGCGCGGCCCGGCGCGTGGCAAAAAAGCGCGGACTTCCCCTCATTGCCACCTTTCATTCCAAGTATTACGACGATTTTTTGGCCAAGACGCACTCGCGCTTTTTAGCCAAGCTCGGCACGCGCATCGTGGTGAAATTCTACGAGTCGTGCGATGAGGTGTGGGCGGTCAACAACGCCACGGGCGAGGTGCTGCGCTCCTACGGCTATCGCGGCCCCATGCGGGTAATGCCGAACGGCACCGACCCATGGACTCCCAAGGGCACGGCCGACGAGCGCCTCCGCGAGATCTTCGGTCACAGCGAGGGCCCGCTTTTCCTGTTTGTCGGTCAGCACCACTGGAAGAAAAATATCCGCACGGTGCTGGATGCGCTTGCCCTCTACGCCAAGGAGGGCAAGCCCTTCCGCGCGGCGTTTGTCGGGCAGGGCCCCGACCGTGACGCCATCGTGGCCCACGCCGAGGCGCTGGGACTTACCGAGCAGGTGCGCTTCCTCGGACATATGGCCGACCGCGAGAGCCTGCTTGAGATCTACGCCGCCGCCGACCTCTTTCTTTTCCCCTCGCTCTACGATAACGCCCCCATGGTCGTGCGTGAGGCGGCCGCCGCCGGCACCCCCTCGGTGCTTGTGCGCGGATCCTCGGCCTCCGAGGGCACCGTGGACGGCGATAACGCCTTCCATTGTGAGAACTCCCCCGAGTCTCTCTTCCGGGTGATGACTGCCGCCCTACCCCGCGCCCGCGAGGTGGGTGAGCGCGCCCGCGCCACCATTCCCACCCCCTGGAGCGCCATCATCGCCGAGGCCCGCGCGCGCTATATCTCGCTCGCCGAGGAAAAGAACGCGAAAAAGTAACAACACAAAAAGCCGCCGAAAGGCGGCTTTTTTGATGCTATGCACGCTTCACGCGGTGTCGGTGGCTGTCGCCCGAGATTCCACCGCAAAGCGGTGCTTTTTCCACCGACTGTCATCCTGAGCGCAGTCGAAATCCGAGTGGAGCGAGGATCCCGTGCGGCGGTGCGGCACGGGGGATCTCGGTGGAAAAAGTTCGACTCCGCTGCGCTCCGCGGAGTAATGACACGGGCGGGGAGAAGCGAGCTGCGGTTTATGCCAGGAGCCACCTCTCGTGAGCGTGGGGGTCTTGTGAAGAAACCGTGGATCGCGCCCCGAAGCCGTATGGAAATACGGCGAGCGGAAGCGAGCTGCGGTTTATGCCAAGAGCCGCCGCTCAGAGGCGTTTCGGTTTGCCTGAAAATATAAGCGCTGCCAAATAACCGAAAACGATCGCCGCGGCGGTGCCGCCCGCGGCGGCGCGCAGTCCCCCGGTGAGGGCGCCGAGGAGCCCTTCGGTGGCCACGGCCTCACGGACACCGACGGCTACGTTGCCCCCAAAGCCGATGAGGGGGACGGTGATGCCGCACCCCAGCACCTCACGGAGGGGCTCGTAAAGGCCCACGGCGCCAAGCGCCACACCCACTGTGACATAAAGCACCAGAACACGCGCGGGGGTGAGGCGCGTGAGGTCAAGGAGAAGCTGTGCGACGACACAAAAGCCGCCCCCTGCGAGAAACACCCATAAATAGGAAAGAAAACTTTGCATTTCAAATCTCCTTTTTGGCCTCGATACGGATAAGGTGGGCAACGCCCGCAATGTCGCCGCCCTGCTGGATCTCCGAGGGGTTCATCAGCGCCCCCGTGCCAACGGCCAGCATGCGGGAGATCTCTCCCCGCGCCAGGCGGGGCAAAAACACCGCCGCAAGAAGCGAGGCAATGCAGCCGCATCCGCTGGCACCGCCGTGGACGTCCTTTTTGCTGTCGTAGAAGATACAGCCGCCGTCCTCGTACACGCTATCCAGCGTTGGCAAAGGCTCCGAGAGCAGGGTGCGGAGAAGCACGCTCCCCTCGTGGCCGAGGTCGCCCGTCAAGATGAGGTCAAAGTCCTCGGGGCGCTCGCCGCTTTCGCGGAAGTAGGCAAGGAGCGTGTCGGCGGCGGCGGGGGCCATGGCCGCGCCCATGTTGGCGGCATCGGTGATGCCCGCATCGCAAATGCGGCCGGGGAGAAAGGCATCGATCGCCACGCGCCCCTCACGGCCCAATACCACAGCGCCCGCGGCGGTGGCCGTCCATTGGGCGGTGGGGGTGCGCTGACTGCCGTACTCGAGGGGGGTGCGGAACTGCCTCTCGGCGGCGGCGTTGTGAGACGAGGACAGGGCCGCTGCCGAGGAGAGCGACGGCACGGCGGCCAGGGCCAGGGCGGCAAGGCCCAGCCCCTCGACCATGGTGGAGCAGGCCCCGAAAAGGCCGAGAAAGGGCGCGGGCACGCCCGAAAGCCCCTGCGAGGAGGCGACGCACTGGTTTTGGAGGTCGCC